>NZ_JAPVZI010000007.1:0-146581 GCF_041432315.1 Streptococcus sp. 27098_8_76
GGGTATCTTTTTTAAAATAAACGGAAGACATGGGATTCGAACCCACGCACGCTGTTACACGCCTACCGCGTTTCCAACACGGCCTCTTAAGCCTCTTGAGTAATCTTCCAATACTTACTCAAATAGTCTACCATAAAGGTTCTTATCTTGCAATTAAAAATTTTTGAAATGAGAAAAATGATAGAATTTGAAAGAAAATGATAAAAAATGTTTGACTTTAAAAGAAAGTGTGATAGAATGAATAGTGTAAACGATAACAGGAGGTGATTCAGTGTTAAAAACAGAGCGGAAGCAACTTATTTTAGAGGAGTTAAATCAACATCATGTAGTTTCTCTAGAGAAATTAGTTAGTTTGTTAGAAACGTCAGAATCAACGGTTCGAAGAGACTTGGATGAGTTAGAAGCAGAAAATAAGCTTCGTCGTGTACATGGTGGAGCAGAATTGCCTCACTCCTTGCAGGAAGAAGAAACTATTCAAGAAAAATCTGTCAAAAACCTTCAGGAGAAGAAGTTGCTGGCTCAGAAAGCAGCCTCTCTCATCAAGGAACAAGATGTCATCTTTATCGATGCTGGAACAACAACTGCTTTTTTGATCCATGAATTGGTTAATAAGAATATTACTGTTGTGACAAATTCGATTCACCATGCCGCACAGTTGGTTGAAAAGCAGATTCCAACTGTCATGGTTGGAGGAAGTGTCAAGATGGCAACAGATGCGAGCATCGGGGGAGTTGCTCTTAACCAGATTAACCAATTGCACTTTGACCGTGCCTTTATCGGGATGAATGGTGTGGACGATGGCTATTATACGACTCCTGATATGGAGGAGGGGGCTGTGAAGCGTGCTATTTTAGAGAATGCCAAACAGACCTACGTCTTAGTGGATTCGTCTAAAATTGGACAAACTTGCTTTGCCAAGGTAGCACCACTCAAACGAGCTATTGTTATTACAAGTCAAGGGCATGAGCTCTTGCAGGTTATTAAGGAGAAAACGGAGGTAATAGAAGTATGATTTATACAGTCACACTTAATCCATCCATTGACTATATCGTTCGTTTGGACCAAGTCCAAGTCGGTAGTGTCAATCGAATGGATAGTGATGATAAGTTTGCTGGTGGGAAAGGAATCAATGTCAGTCGTGTCTTGAAACGCTTAGATGTTCCCAATACAGCAACTGGATTTATCGGTGGTTTTACTGGTAAATTTATCACAGATACTCTGGCAGAGGAAGAAATCGAGACACGTTTTGTCCAAGTAGCAGAAGATACTCGCATCAATGTCAAGATTAAAGCAGACCAAGAAACAGAAATCAACGGAACGGGTCCAAATGTCGAACCAGCCCAGCTAGAAGAATTGAAAGCTATTTTATCTAGTCTGACAACAGAAGATACGGTTGTGTTTGCAGGTTCAAGTTCTAAAAATCTAGGCAATGTTATCTACAAGGATTTGATTGCCTTGACGCGTCAGACGGGTGCGCAAGTGGTTTGTGATTTTGAAGGACAGACCTTGATTGATAGTTTGGACTACCAGCCACTTCTTGTCAAACCAAACAATCACGAACTTGGAGCTATCTTTGGAGTGAAACTCGAAAGTTTAGATGAAATCGAGAACTATGCTCGTGAGTTACTGGCTAAAGGTGCTCAAAACGTCATTATCTCTATGGCTGGTGACGGTGCCCTTCTTGTCACATCTGAGGGAGCTTACTTTGCCAAACCTATTAAGGGAACTGTGAAAAATTCAGTTGGAGCTGGTGATTCTATGGTTGCCGGATTCACAGGTGAATTTGTCAAATCAAAAGACGCAGTAGAAGCCTTCAAATGGGGAGTGGCTTGTGGAACAGCAACTACCTTCTCGGATGACTTGGCAACGGCGGAATTTATTAAAGAAACATATGAAAAAGTTGAGGTAGAAAAAAGATGAAAATTCAAGACCTATTGAGAAAAGATGTCATGTTGCTGGATTTGCAGGCAACTGAAAAAACTGCTGTCATTGAAGAGATGATTAAAAGTTTGACAGACCACGGTTATGTGACAGATTTTGAAACCTTTAAAGAAGGAATTTTAGCGCGTGAAGCTCTCACTTCCACTGGTTTGGGTGATGGAATTGCTATGCCTCACAGCAAAAACGCTGCTGTAAAAGAAGCGACAGTTCTCTTTGCCAAGTCAAACAAGGGTGTTGACTACGAGAGCTTGGATGGACAAGCAACTGACCTCTTCTTTATGATTGCAGCTCCAGAAGGTGCTAATGACACTCACTTAGCAGCCTTGGCAGAATTGTCTCAATACTTGATGAAAGACGGTTTTGCTGACAAACTTCGCCAAGCGCAATCAGCTGATCAAGTTATCGAACTTTTTAACCAAGCTTCAGAAAAAGCTGAGGAGCCAGTTCAAGCACCTACCAATGACTCTGGGGACTTTATCGTAGCCGTTACAGCTTGTACAACAGGTATTGCCCACACTTACATGGCTCAAGAAGCCCTTCAAAAAGTGGCTGCTGAAATGGGTGTTGGAATTAAGGTGGAAACCAACGGAGCTAGCGGTGTTGGTAACCAACTAACTGCTGAGGACATCCGCAAGGCTAAAGCTGTTATCATCGCTGCAGACAAGGCGGTTGAAATGGATCGTTTCGATGGCAAACCATTGATTAATCGTCCAGTTGCTGACGGTATCCGTAAGACAGAAGAGTTAATTAATTTGGCTCTTTCAGGAGATGCTGAAGTTTATCGTGCTGCTAATGGAGCAAAAGGTGCAACAGCCTCTAACGAAAAACAAAGCCTTGGTGGTGCCTTCTACAAACACTTGATGAGTGGTGTATCTCAAATGTTGCCATTCGTTATCGGTGGTGGTATCATGATTGCCCTTGCCTTCTTGATTGATGGTGCTTTGGGTGTGCCAAATGAAAATCTTGGCAATCTCGGATCCTACCATGAACTAGCTTCTATGTTCATGAAAATCGGTGGTGCAGCCTTTGGCTTGATGCTTCCAGTCTTTGCAGGTTATGTTGCCTACTCTATTGCTGAAAAACCAGGTTTGGTAGCTGGTTTCGTGGCTGGTGCTATTGCCAAAGAAGGTTTTGCCTTTGGTAAAATTCCTTATGCCGCAGGTGGTGAAGCAACTTCAACTCTTGCAGGTGTCTCATCTGGTTTCCTAGGTGCCCTTGTGGGTGGATTTATCGCAGGTGCTTTGGTTCTTGCCATCAAGAAATACGTTAAAGTTCCTCGTTCGCTTGAAGGTGCTAAATCAATCCTTCTCTTGCCACTTCTTGGAACAATCTTGACAGGATTTGTAATGTTAGCTGTTAATATCCCAATGGCAGCAATCAATACTGCTATGAATGATTTTCTTGGCGGTCTTGGAGGCGGTTCAGCTGTCTTTCTTGGTATCGTTCTTGGTGGAATGATGGCTGTCGACATGGGAGGACCAGTTAACAAAGCTGCCTATGTATTTGGTACAGGTACGCTTGCAGCGACTGTTTCTTCAGGTGGTTCTGTAGCTATGGCAGCAGTTATGGCTGGAGGAATGGTGCCACCACTTGCCATCTTTGTCGCAACCCTTCTTTTTAAAGATAAATTTACCAAAGAAGAACGTAACTCTGGTTTGACCAACATCATCATGGGCTTGTCATTTATCACTGAGGGAGCAATTCCATTTGGTGCCGCTGACCCAGCTCGTGCTATCCCAAGCTTCATCCTTGGTTCAGCAGTAGCAGGTGGCCTTGTTGGTCTTACTGGTATCAAACTCATGGCGCCACACGGAGGAATCTTCGTTATCGCCCTTACTTCAAATGCCCTCCTTTACCTCGTTGCTGTCTTGCTAGGAGCAATCGTAAGTGGTGTGGTTTATGGTTACCTACGCAAACCACAAGCATAAAACTTAGATAGAAAAATGAAAAGATTGGACCGTTTGGTGCAGTCTTTTTCTCTTTCCGAAATGCCTGTGAAATATGGTATAATAAAAGAATGGCAAACAAGAATACAAGTAAAACAAGACGGAGACCGTCTAAAGCAGAACTCGAAAGAAAAGAAGCGATTCAACGAATGTTGATTTCGTTGGGAATCGCGATTTTATTGATTTTCGCAGCCTTCAAATTAGGGGCTGCAGGTATCACTCTTTACAATTTAATTCGCTTGCTGGTGGGTAGCCTAGCTTATCTGGCAATATTTGGTATCCTGCTCTATCTCTTCTTCTTCAAGTGGATACGAAAACAGGAAGGGCTCTTATCTGGCTTTTTCACCATATTTGCAGGTTTGCTCCTGATTTTTGAGGCCTACTTGGTTTGGAAATATGGTTTGGACAAGTCCGTTCTAAAAGGGACCATGGCTCAGGTTGTGACTGATTTGACTGGTTTTCGAACGACTAGTTTTGCTGGAGGGGGCTTGATTGGGGTTGCTCTTTATATTCCAACCGCCTTTCTCTTTTCAAATATCGGTACTTACTTTATTGGTTCTATCTTGATTTTAGCAGGTGCTCTCCTAATCAGTCCTTGGTCTGTTTACGATATTGCTGAATTCTTCAGTAGAGGATTTGCCAAATGGCGAGAAGGGCATGAGCGTCGAAAAGAGGAACGCTTTGTCAAACAAGAAGAAAAAGCTCGCCAAAAGGCTGAGGAAAAGGCTAGATTAGAAAAAGAAGAGGCCGAAAAAGCCTTACTCGATTTGCCTCCTGTTGATATGGAAACGGGTGAAATTCTGATAGAGGAAGCTGTTCAGGATTTTCCACCTATACCTGAAGAAGAGTGGGTGGAACCAGAAATCATCCTGCCTCAAACTGAACGTGAATTCCCTGAAGAGGAAGATGGCTCTGATGATGAAGAGGTACAGGTCGATTTTTCAGCTAAGGAAGCCCTTGAATACAAACTTCCAAGTTTACAACTCTTTGCCCCAGATAAACCCAAAGACCAGTCTAAAGAGAAGAAAATTGTCCGAGAGAATATCAAAATATTGGAAGAAACCTTTGCTAGCTTTGGTATCAAGGTGACGGTTGAACGGGCCGAAATTGGACCATCAGTGACCAAGTATGAAGTCAAACCAGCAGTCGGTGTACGGGTCAACCGCATTTCCAATCTAGCAGATGACCTCGCTCTAGCTTTGGCGGCCAAGGATGTCCGGATCGAAGCACCAATTCCTGGGAAATCCCTAGTCGGAATCGAAGTGCCTAACTCTGAGATTGCGACTGTATCCTTCCGAGAACTATGGGAACAATCTCAAACGAAAGCAGAAAATCTCTTGGAAATTCCTTTAGGGAAGGCGGTTAATGGCACAGCAAGAGCTTTTGACCTTTCTAAAATGCCCCACTTGCTAGTCGCGGGTTCAACGGGTTCAGGGAAGTCGGTAGCAGTTAACGGTATTATTGCTAGTATTCTCATGAAGGCGAGACCAGACCAGGTCAAATTTATGATGGTTGACCCCAAGATGGTTGAGTTGTCTGTTTACAATGATATTCCTCACCTATTGATTCCAGTTGTGACTAATCCACGCAAGGCCAGCAAGGCCCTGCAAAAGGTTGTGGATGAAATGGAAAACCGTTATGAACTCTTTGCCAAGGTGGGAGTTCGTAACATTGCGGGCTTTAATGCCAAGGTAGAAGAGTTTAATGCCCAGTCCGAATACAAGCAGGTTCCGCTGCCACTCATTGTTGTGATTGTGGATGAGTTGGCTGACCTCATGATGGTAGCCAGTAAGGAAGTGGAAGATGCTATTATTCGTCTTGGACAGAAGGCGCGTGCTGCTGGTATCCACATGATTCTTGCAACCCAGCGTCCATCCGTTGATGTCATTTCTGGTCTGATTAAGGCCAATGTCCCATCTCGTGTGGCGTTTGCAGTTTCGTCAGGGACAGACTCTCGTACGATCTTGGATGAAAATGGAGCAGAAAAACTGCTTGGTCGAGGAGACATGCTCTTTAAACCGATTGATGAAAATCATCCAGTTCGTCTCCAAGGCTCCTTTATCTCGGATGATGATGTTGAACGCATCGTAAACTTTATCAAGGCTCAGGCGGATGCAGATTACGATGAGAGTTTTGATCCAGGTGAGGTTTCTGAAAATGACGGTGAATTTTCAGATGGAGATGCTGGTGGAGATCCGCTTTTTGAAGAAGCCAAGGCTTTGGTCATCGAGACCCAGAAAGCCAGTGCGTCCATGATTCAGCGTCGTTTGTCAGTTGGATTTAACCGTGCGACCCGTCTCATGGAAGAACTGGAGATGGCAGGTGTCATTGGTCCAGCTGAAGGTACCAAACCAAGAAAAGTATTGCAACAATAAATTTCTCTCTTATACGGAAATGTGAACCTGACGTGATTTGAAGAGATTTTTGAAGCGGATTATCTATAATGTATAATTAATTGAATCTAAAATAGTACAAAACGATTTTTAAAGCATGAAATTGATTTGAATTCCCTAATAAATTTGTTCACATTTTATTCAAACACTATATCAAGTTGAAACAGGTTTAGAATTTCTTTTAGATATACGAAGACTCCCCTTATAGTTTCTAGTGAATATTTGTTTTTCACTAGAAACTATAAGGGGAGCTTTTGTACTCATGTATGAGATAGATTTCTTTTTTTGTTTTATTAAGCTGCATAGCTCACTTTTCAGTAGGAATCAGCTATTGTATTCGCTAGCTGTTAGCTGACATCAATTCACTACTGTTTAAAATTTTGAGAGTTCTGCAGTTTTTGAGTTCAGTTTCTGTTTATTCACCAAAGAAAAATGGTGGGGCGAACCGTTTCAGCTCTTCAAAGCAATGTTGGGCTGCCTCTGCATCTTCACAGATGACAAGGCAGACATCATCACCACAGAGGGTAGCGATAGCGTCAGGGAAACTCAAAGCATCAATGATAGAACCAAATGATTGAGCCAGTCCAGGAAGGGTTTTTAGTAGGACTTGGTGTTGAACTGGGCGCATCAAGACAAGGGCATCTTCCATGTAGAGTTCGAGGCGTTTTTCCCATTTTGAGATAGAGCCTGTATTTAGCACATAGTAAGAGTTATCTTTTTCTCGTACTTTTGAGAGGTTCATACTTTTAATATCTCTCGAAAGTGTCGCTTGTGTAACTTGAATATCATTATCAGCAAGAAGAGCTTGTAGCTCAGCTTGAGTATGAATCTTGTTTTTCGTTACAAGAGCTCGTATGAGTTGGTGTCGGTGTTCAGATTTATTCATAATAATTTAACTCCTTTTTTAGTGAGGTAGGATAAGAGTAGACTGTTCAAGATCAACAGTCAGCTGGTAAGCGGTATTATCACGGATTGTGATTTCAAAGTCAGTAGTATAGAGGACTAAACGAAGAGTATCTCCTTCTTTTAACTTGTAAATAGTAGGTTGTAGTTCAAATTGCACATCCATCCATTCATCTGCAGTAACATCCTCTACTAACAGTAAATCATTTCTATTTTGTAAATTGAGGTAACCTTTTGTCACGACTCGTTGTGTATCTGGTCTAATTGGTAATTCACAGAGATTTTCCAACATATGGTAGCGTCCATTATCAATGGTTTTAGCACTTAAAATAGCTGGATAAGGTTGTAGGTATTTCTTTTGTCCAAGTTCCAGTAGTTGAGCAGATAAGAGCCCCTTGTTTGTGCTGGATTTGATACGAAGATTGAGTTGAGCTCGACCGTTCAAGTGAAGATCCTTAGTCACAGGAAGGTCAATAGTAATCTGATTGACTTTCCCTTGATAAAGTTCTGTATTGAAGGTCTGGTAGGTCTTACCATAGCGCTTAAAATCCTTATCTGGGTATTGGTTTTGAATGACTTTCTCTTCTTGACCAAGTGAGAAGGATTCAAAGCTTTCTTGCCCACCGAAGTTATCAAGTGATAACCAAGTCTGAGGGGCTGTATTGTCCTGCCAAATAACAGTAGGGAGTTGAAAATCTGTATCTTCTCCCAGTAATTTCTTAGTCAATAAGGCGTTCATGGACTCACGGAAGTCAATGGACTGCCAGTTGTTCATGTACACATGGGCACCATTATGGAAAAAGAGGTGCTTGTTTATATGAGTAGGCAGAGCATGGAACATCTGGTAAACATGAAGTGGTTTGACATTCCAATCCTGAGAACCATGGGTAAAGACAACCTCTGCCTTTACTTTGTCAGCATTGAGCAGATAGTTGCGGTCATGCCAAAACTGATTGTAGTCGCCAGTCTTGCGATCCAGTTGCTCTTTTACTTTTTCTAAGTCAGCTTGGTGAGCTTCATTGCCACGGATATAGTCGCCAGCCAAGAGATTACGAGAATAGGTTAACTCAGCAAGGGAGTCAAAGTCCTCACCTGGATAGCCACCTGGGCTAGTCACCAGACCGTTTTCACGGTAGTAGTTGTACCATGAAGAAATGCCAGCCTCAGCAATGATAACCTCTAAACCATCGACACCTGTAGTCGCAAGCCCATTGGACATGGTACCTAGATAAGAAAGTCCAGTTGTGGCTACTTTTCCATTTGACCAGTCAGCTTTGACTTGACGTTGGCGCGTGTGGTCGGTAAAGGCGCGGCAACGGCCATTAAGCCAATCGATGACATTTTTATAAGCCTCGATTTGCTGGTAGTCCCCGTTAGTCATGAAACCAGTAGAGTCTTTGGTACCAACACCTGACACATAGAGATTAGCAAAACCTCGTGGGAGGAAGTAGTCGTTGAGAGTATAGCTAGAGTTAATGTGCGTTAGCTTTTCCTCGGCTTCTGACACAAGTTCAGATTGACCTTGGGGTTGGACGAGATTTAGTTGAGGTTCCTCTAGCTCTATCTTGTGATTAGGCTTAACCTCAAGCTCGCCCTCCATCTTGTAGAGAGCTTTGTCACTGGCTTTATCATTTGTTCCCTGATGATAGGGACTGGCAGTCATGATAGCAGGGATTTGTCCGTCATAACGAGGACGAATAATGCTGACTTTGACTAAGTCTGGCTGACCTTTTTGGTCAGTATCGACACGAGACTCAACGTAGACGACTTCTCGAATGGCATCATGGCTAGAAAAAGTAGCCAAACTCTTGCCGTTAAAGTAGTGGTAGTCATTATCCTCCGGAATAAGACCATCACTAACAAGTTGGTCGATAAGAGTATTTCCCTTTTTGGTGCGAGTATTGAGTAACTGATAGAGATTTTCAATCAAGTCACCATATACAATAGGAAATCCAATCTCTTTACGAAAAGCTTCCCTGTCTTCGAAGTCAACCAAATAAGAAAAGCCTAAAAGTTGAAAAGCAACAGTATAAAAAATATCTGCTGTCAGTTCATCTTCTGATTGAAAAAATGTCAGCAGGTCTGTTTTTTTATCAGCTGCTAGGATGGAAAGTGGATAGTTGGTGTCTTGATAAGTGAAAAAGAAACGACTTAGAAAAGACTCCAACATCTTTTTATTTGTTGACTCAGATGGAAAATCAAATCCATACTTTTTTAATTCATATAAAATAGTATCTCTTGGAAGTGATAAATAGCTGAATTGATTAAAGCGCATAAAACCTCCTTGTAAAATAATAATTAAGATTATTATATCAAAAAAATAGGAGAAAGAGAATCATTAAGTGAGAAAGAAATTAATTAAAGAATAATGAATATTATTTATATGAAAAACAGGTACAACTCTATAGTTCAAAACAAGTTATCATAGTAAATAGATTAAATGAATGTGTCTTTCTATTTTAAAAGATATATTCACTTCTTGGGATAAAAAAGTAAAAAAATTACCGGATCATTTGATTCTTTAAATGTATTTTTGCTTTTTTCGTTCAAAAAATTTTACTTTAAGGATAAAATAGAGATAGGAGTCATTGCTTTTGTCTTTCTCTTTTTGAAAATGGTATAATATAGTGAGAAGGATAGAGGAGAAGTGTAAATTGATCGCACAACTAGATACAAAAACAGTCTATAGTTTTATGGAGAGCGTCATTTCGATCGAAAAGTATGTGAGAGCAGCTAAAGAATACGGCTACACTCATCTGGCTATGATGGATATTGATAATCTTTATGGTGCTTTTGACTTTCTAGAGGTTACAAAAAAATATGGCATTCATCCTTTATTAGGGCTTGAAATGACTGTATTTGTGGATGCTCAGGAAGTGAATCTGCGCTTTTTAGCTCTATCTAGTGTGGGCTATCAGCAGTTGATGAAGCTTTCAACAGCCAAGATGCAGGGGGAGAAAAGTTGGTCAGTCCTGTCCCAGTACCTGGAGGATATCGCGGTAATTGTGCCTTATTTTGATGGACTGGAGTTGTTAAATCTAGGCTGTGATTACTATATAGGGGTTTATCCGGAAACACTAGCCAGCGAATTTCATCATCCAATCTTGCCCCTCTATCGGGTCAATGCCTTTGAAAGTAGGGATAGAGAAGTTCTGCAAGTCTTAACAGCAATCAAAGAAAACCTACCGCTCAGAGAAGTCCCTTTACGCTCGCGACAAGATGTCTTTATATCAGCAAGTTCTTTAGAGAAATTATTCCAAGAACGTTTTCCTCAAGCCTTGGAAAACTTAGAAAAGCTAATTTCAGATATTTCTTATGATTTGGATACGAGTCTGAAATTGCCTCGTTTTAACCCAGCGAAACCAGCAGTAGAAGAGTTGAGAGAACGTGCTGAACTAGGGCTTGCTCAGAAGGGGTTGTCTAGTAAAGAATATCAAGAACGTCTAGACCAAGAATTGGCTGTTATTCATGATATGGGCTTTGATGATTATTTCTTGGTTGTCTGGGATTTGTTGCGTTTTGGACGTTCGAATGGCTATTATATGGGTATGGGACGGGGTTCTGCAGTTGGTAGCTTGGTTTCCTATGCCTTAGATATCACAGGGATTGACCCAGTAGAGAAAAATCTGATTTTTGAACGTTTCCTCAATCGTGAACGCTATACCATGCCTGATATTGATATTGATATTCCTGATATTTATCGTCCAGATTTTATCAGATATGTTGGTAATAAATACGGTAGTAAACATGCGGCTCAAATCGTTACTTTTTCTACCTTTGGGGCTAAGCAGGCTCTTCGAGATGTCTTGAAACGCTTTGGTGTGCCAGAGTATGAATTATCTGCAATTACTAAGAAAATCAGTTTTCGTGATAATCTCAAGTCGGCCTATGAGGGGAATCTCCAGTTTCGTCAGCAAATCAATAGTAAGCTAGAATATCAAAAAGCCTTTGAAATTGCTTGCAAGATAGAGGGCTATCCAAGACAAACCTCTGTCCATGCGGCTGGTGTTGTAATCAGTGACCAAGATTTGACCAATTACATCCCTCTAAAGCATGGTGATGAAATTCCACTGACTCAATATGATGCTCATGGAGTTGAAGCTAGTGGGCTTTTGAAAATGGACTTTCTGGGATTACGAAATTTGACCTTTGTCCAGAAGATGCAAGAGTTGCTTGCTGAATCAGAAGGTATTCATCTGAAAATAGAAGAAATTGATTTGGAAGACAAAGAAACGCTAGCTCTTTTTGCGTCTGGAAATACAAAAGGTATCTTTCAATTTGAACAACCTGGTGCCATTCGCTTGCTCAAACGTGTTCAACCAGTCTGTTTTGAAGATGTCGTAGCAACTACTTCCCTAAATCGACCAGGTGCTAGTGATTATATCAATAATTTTGTAGCTAGAAAACATGGGCAGGAAGAAGTGACTGTTCTAGATCCAGCTCTGGAGGATATTTTGGCTCCAACTTACGGCATTATGCTCTATCAGGAGCAGGTTATGCAGGTTGCTCAGCGTTTTGCTGGATTTAGTCTTGGGAAGGCCGATATTTTGCGCCGAGCTATGGGGAAAAAGGATGCCTCTGCCATGCATGAGATGAGAGCTTCTTTTATTCAAGGTTCATTAGAAGCTGGACATACTGCGGAAAAGGCAGAGCAGGTCTTTGATGTCATGGAGAAGTTTGCAGGTTATGGTTTTAACAGGTCACATGCCTATGCATACTCAGCCTTGGCCTTTCAGTTGGCTTATTTCAAAACACATTATCCAGCCATCTTTTATCAGGTCATGTTGAATTCTGCCAACAGTGATTATGTAACAGATGCCTTAGAAGCAGGTTTTGAAGTAGCCCCATTGTCCATCAATACTATTCCCTATCACGATAAAATTGCCAACAAGTCCATCTATCTAGGTCTGAAATCGATTAAGGGAGTCAGCAAGGATTTGGCACTTTGGATTCTTGAAAATAGACCTTATTCTAACATTGAAGATTTTGTAGCTAAATTACCTGAGAATTATTTGAAACTTCCTCTGCTAGAACCTTTGGTAAAAGTTGGTCTTTTCGATTTATTTGAAAAAAATCGTCAAAAAGTATTCAATAATTTAGTTAATCTATTTGAATTTGTAAAAGAGTTAGGAAGCTTGTTTGGTGATACCATTTATAGTTGGCAGGAATCGGAAGATTGGACAGATCAAGAAAAATTCTATATGGAACAAGAGCTCTTAGGGATAGGTGTCAGCAAACACCCACTGCAAGCTATTGCAAGTAAGGCTATTTACCCAATTACACCAATCGGAAATTTGTCAGAAAATAGTCACTCAATTATATTGGTTGAAGTTCAGAAAATAAAAGTAATTCGTACCAAAAAGGGCGAAAACATGGCTTTCTTACAGGTAGATGATAGTAAGAAAAAATTGGATGTCACTCTCTTTTCAGACTTATATCGACAGGTTGGACAGGAAGTAAAAGAGGGAGCCTTCTACTATATAAAAGGAAAAATCCAGTCACGTGATGGTCGTCTGCAAATGATTGCACAAGAAATAAGAGAAGCAGTTGCTGAACGCTTTTGGATACAGGTGAAGAATCATGATTCGGATCAAGAAATTTCACGTATTTTAGACCAATATAAAGGCCAAATCCCAGTCATCATCAGGTATGAAGAGGAACAGAAAACAATCGTTTCTCCCCATCATTTTGTAGCTAAATCCAATGAATTAGAAGCGAAGTTGAATGAAATCGTTATGAAAACGATTTATCGCTAAAAATACGGAAAATAGAAGAATTTTAAAATCAAATGTGGTATAATCAATAAGAATGTTAAAAGAAAAAGGAGCATAACCAATATGAAACGTATTGCTGTTTTGACTAGTGGTGGAGACGCCCCTGGTATGAACGCTGCTATCCGCGCAGTTGTTCGTCAAGCAATTTCAGAAGGAATGGAAGTTTTTGGTATCTATGATGGATATGCTGGTATGGTTGCTGGTGAAATTCATCCCCTAGATGCAGCTTCAGTAGGAGACATCATTTCTCGTGGTGGTACTTTCCTTCACTCAGCTCGCTATCCAGAGTTCGCTCAACTTGAAGGGCAACTTAAAGGGATTGAGCAATTGAAAAAACACGGGATTGAAGGTGTAGTTGTTATCGGTGGTGACGGTTCTTACCACGGCGCTATGCGTTTGACTGAACATGGCTTCCCAGCTATCGGTCTTCCAGGTACAATCGATAACGATATCGTTGGTACTGACTTTACAATCGGTTTTGACACAGCGGTTACAACTGCTATGGATGCTATCGATAAGATTCGTGATACATCATCAAGTCACCGTCGTACTTTTGTAATCGAAGTTATGGGACGTAACGCTGGTGATATCGCTCTTTGGGCTGGTATTGCAACTGGTGCTGATGAAATCATCATTCCTGAAGAAGGATTCAAGATTGAAGATATCGTAGAAAGCATTAAATGTGGTTATGAGTGTGGTAAAAAACACAATATCATCGTCTTGGCAGAAGGTGTTATGTCAGCAGCTGAATTTGGTAAAAAACTAAAAGAAGCTGGGGATACAAGCGACCTTCGTGTAACAGAACTTGGACATATTCAACGTGGTGGTTCTCCAACTGCGCGTGACCGTGTATTGGCGTCACGTATGGGTGCGCATGCTGTTAAACTTCTTAAAGAAGGTATCGGTGGTGTTGCGGTTGGTATCCGTAATGAAAAAATGGTTGAAAATCCAATTCTTGGTACTGCAGAAGAAGGAGCATTGTTTAGCCTTACTGCAGAAGGTAAGATTGTGGTTAACAACCCACACAAAGCCGATATTGAGCTATCTAGCTTGAATAAGAGCTTGTCATAATTTACAATTTAGTTAATAAGACCAAAAAGGTCATATATATAAAGGAGTCACAAAAATCATGAACAAACGTGTAAAAATCGTTGCAACTTTGGGTCCTGCGGTAGAAATCCGTGGTGGTAAAAAATTCGGTGAGGACGGATACTGGGGTGAAAAACTTGATGTTGAAGCTTCAGCTAAAAACATTGCTAAATTGATTGAAGCTGGTGCTAACACATTCCGTTTCAACTTCTCACACGGTGACCACCAAGAACAAGGTGAGCGTATGGCAACTGTTAAACTTGCTGAAAAACTTGCAGGTAAAAAAGTTGGTTTCCTTCTTGATACAAAAGGACCAGAAATCCGTACAGAATTGTTTGAAGGTGAAGCTAAAGAGTATTCATACAAAACAGGTGAAAAAATCCGTGTTGCAACTAAACAAGGAATCAAATCAACTCGTGAAGTGATTGCATTGAACGTTGCTGGTGCTCTTGATATCTATGATGATGTTGAAGTTGGTCGTCAAGTTTTGGTTGACGATGGTAAACTTGGTCTTCGTGTGGTCGCTAAAGATGACGCAACTCGTGAATTTGAAGTTGAAGTTGAAAATGATGGTATCATCGCTAAACAAAAAGGTGTGAACATTCCTAACACTAAAATTCCTTTCCCAGCTCTTGCTGAACGCGATAATGACGATATCCGTTTCGGTCTTGAACAAGGTATCAACTTCATCGCTATTTCATTCGTACGTACTGCAAAAGACGTGAACGAAGTTCGTGCAATCTGTGAAGAAACTGGAAACGGACACGTTCAATTGTTCGCTAAAATCGAAAACCAACAAGGTATCGATAACTTGGATGAAATCATTGAAGCAGCTGATGGTATCATGATCGCTCGTGGTGACATGGGTATCGAAGTACCATTCGAAATGGTTCCAGTTTACCAAAAAATGATTATCACTAAAGTCAATGCTGCAGGTAAAGTTGTTATCACTGCAACAAACATGCTTGAAACAATGACTGAAAAACCACGTGCAACTCGTTCAGAAGTATCAGACGTATTTAACGCTGTTATCGATGGAACTGATGCTACAATGCTTTCAGGTGAGTCTGCAAACGGTAAATACCCACTTGAGTCAGTAACTACAATGGCTACAATCGATAAGAACGCTCAAACTCTTCTTAACGAATACGGACGTTTGAACTCAGATTTATTCGAACGTAACTCTAAGACAGAAGTAATGGCTTCAGCTGTCAAAGATGCTACTAACTCAATGGACATTAAATTGGTTGTAACTCTTACTAAGACAGGTCACACTGCACGTTTGATCTCTAAATACCGTCCAAATGCTGATATCTTGGCATTGACATTCGACGAATTGACAGAACGTGGTTTGATGTTGAACTGGGGTGTTATCCCAATGTTGACAGATGCTCCATCATCAACTGATGATATGTTTGAAATTGCTGAACGTAAAGCAGTTGAAGCAGGTCTAGTAGAATCTGGTGACGATATCGTTATTGTTGCTGGTGTACCAGTTGGAGAAGCTGTACGTACAAACACAATGCGTATCCGTACAGTACGTTAATTAATAGAAAAATAGCCTATCATATCAAGCTTTCTAGCCTGTATGATGGGCTTTTTTTGTATATGAGCAAAGTTTTTACTTTTGATTTAATGCAACTGTAGCTAAAGAGTAAATCGTTGCTTGTTCCATACTTTTTGTGATGTGAGTATAAATCTGATTGGTAGTCTTTTTGTCTTCATGCCCAAGCTATGACATGATAGCTTTTAAAGGGATGTTGTTTTTTGAACGAAAATTTCATAAAATGTTTAGTTCTTATAGTGAATTACAGCTAGAATAGTACGCCGTGGCTGCTAAAATATTTCTAGAAATTAATTTGTTCATATCTTATTTCAATCTACTATAATACAGAAAAAAACAACTCCCTGATAATTCAAGGAGTTGTCTATGGCTAAATTAGTTTTTAGAAGCTTCTTGGAATTCTGGGTTTTTCCATGCTTCGTCAATGATAGCTTGCAATTCTTTAGCAGATGCTTGCATTTTTTGGGTTTCTGCGTCGTTCAATGGAATGTTTACTGGACGAACGATACCATGTGCACCAACAACAGCTGGTTGACCGATAAAGACGTTCTCAACTCCGTATTGACCTTCTTGGAATACTGAAAGTGGAAGTACTGCGTTTTCATCGTCAAGGATTGCTTTAGTGATACGAGCAAGGGCTACTGCGATACCGTAGTATGTTGCCCCTTTTTTGTTGATGATTGTGTAGGCTGCGTCACGAACACCTTCGAACAATTCAATCAATTCAGCTTCTTGAACATTTTGAGTGTCTTTAAGGAATTCTTCAAGGTTTACACCAGCGATGTTTGCGTGTGACCAAACAGCGAACTCAGAGTCACCGTGTTCACCCATGATGTAAGCGTGAACTGAACGAGCATCTACATCCAATTTTTCAGCAAGTGCTTGACGGAAACGAGCTGAGTCAAGTGAAGTACCTGAACCGATAACGCGTTCTTTAGGGAAACCAGAGAATTTCCAAGTTGAGTAAGTCAAAACGTCAACTGGGTTAGCAGCAACAAGGAAGATACCTTTGAAACCTGATTCAACAACTTGAGTTACGATTGATTTGTTGATAGCAAGGTTTTTACCTACAAGGTCAAGACGTGTTTCACCTGGTTTTTGAGGAGCACCTGCAGTGATTACAACAAGGTCAGCGTCTGCACAGTCAGAGTATTGAGCTGCATAGATTTTTTTAGGTGAAGTGAAGGCAAGGGCGTGACTAAGGTCAAGCGCGTCACCAACAGCTTTTTCATGCAATTGTGGAATTTCGATAATTCCAAGCTCTTGTGCAATTCCTTGGTTAACAAGTGCAAAAGCGTAAGATGAACCTACAGCACCATCACCGACAAGAATAACTTTTTTGTGTTGTTTAGTTGAAGTCATTGTTCTAAACATCTCCTTAATTTTATTAGGGGATTTTCCCCAGACAACTTCATTCTATCACTTTTAAAAAACTTTGTCACGAATATGCCTTATAGTTCTCGATGTAAACGTTTTAGTGGGTTAGAGTCTGAAATAGATGGGAATTTATGGTATAATGTTGTTACTTACTAATTGTGAAATGAGGCATTTATTAATGCAGGATAAAAATTTAGTGAATGTCAATCTGACAAAGGAGATGAAGACGAGCTTTATCGATTACGCCATGAGTGTTATCGTAGCCCGGGCTCTTCCTGATGTTCGAGATGGCTTGAAACCTGTTCACCGTCGCATTCTCTACGGAATGAATGAATTGGGTGTGACCCCAGACAAACCCCATAAAAAATCTGCTCGTATTACAGGGGATGTCATGGGGAAATACCACCCACACGGGGATTTCTCTATCTATGAAGCCATGGTTCGTATGGCTCAATGGTGGAGCTACCGTTACATGCTTGTTGATGGGCATGGAAACTTTGGTTCCATGGATGGAGATGGTGCTGCCGCCCAGCGTTATACTGAGGCACGTATGAGCAAGATTGCTCTGGAAATGCTTCGAGACATCAATAAGAATACGGTTGATTTCGTCGATAACTATGATGCCAATGAACGTGAACCCTTGGTCTTGCCAGCTCGTTTTCCAAATCTTTTAGTTAATGGAGCAACTGGTATTGCCGTTGGGATGGCGACCAATATTCCCCCTCATAACTTGGGTGAAACCATTGATGCAGTGAAGTTGGTCATGGACAATCCTGAAGTGACTACCAAGGACTTGATGGAAGTCTTGCCTGGTCCAGATTTTCCAACAGGTGCCCTTGTCATGGGGAAATCAGGCATTCATAAGGCTTATGAAACAGGTAAAGGTTCTATTGTCCTTCGTTCTCGTACTGAAATTGAAGAAACTAAGACTGGCCGTGAGCGCATCGTTGTGACGGAATTTCCTTACATGGTCAATAAAACCAAGGTGCATGAGCATATTGTTCGTTTGGTTCAGGAAAAACGGATTGAGGGCATCACAGCGGTTCGTGATGAGTCAAACCGCGAAGGGGTTCGTTTCGTGATCGAGGTCAAGCGCGATGCTTCAGCCAATGTTATCCTCAATAACCTCTTCAAGATGACCCAGATGCAAACCAACTTTGGTTTTAATATGTTGGCGATTCAAAATGGGGTGCCGAAGATTTTATCTCTTCGTCAGATTTTGGATGCTTATATTGAGCACCAAAAAGAAGTGGTTGTTCGTCGTACTCGTTTTGATAAGGAAAAAGCGGAAGCGCGTGCTCATATCTTAGAAGGTCTCTTGATTGCGCTAGACCATATCGACGAAGTGATTCGTATCATCCGTGCTAGTGAAACGGATGCTGAAGCACAAGCTGAGTTGATGAGCAAGTTTAAGCTTTCTGAACGTCAAAGTCAGGCCATCCTTGATATGCGTCTCCGTCGTTTGACAGGTTTGGAACGCGATAAGATTCAGTCTGAGTATGATGACCTCTTGGCTCTGATTGCGGATTTAGCAGATATTCTTGCTAAACCAGAACGTGTTTCTCAAATCATCAAAGATGAATTAGATGAAGTCAAGCGTAAGTTTGGTGACCAACGTCGTACTGAATTGATGGTCGGTGAAGTCTTGAGTCTTGAAGATGAGGATTTGATTGAAGAATCGGATGTCTTGATTACGCTTTCTAACAAGGGATACATCAAACGTCTGGACCAAGCTGAGTTTACTGTTCAAAAACGTGGTGGCCGCGGTGTTCAAGGGACAGGTGTTAAGGATGACGATTTTGTCCGAGAGTTAGTGTCAACTAGCACTCATGATCATTTACTCTTCTTCACAAATAAAGGACGTGTCTATCGCCTGAAAGGTTATGAAATTCCTGAGTATGGTCGGACAGCCAAAGGGCTACCAGTAGTCAATCTCTTGAAATTGGATGAAGGTGAAAGTATTCAGACTATTATCAATGTTGAGTCTGAACGCAGTGATGACGCTTATCTTTTCTTCACAACTCGTCATGGTATTGTGAAGAGAACCAGCGTTAAGGAATTTGCTAACATTCGTCAAAATGGACTTAAAGCACTGAATCTTAAAGATGAAGATGAGCTAATTAATGTCTTATTGACAGAAGAAGATACGGATATTATCATTGGTACCAAGTTTGGTTATGCAGTTCGCTTTAATCAATCAGCCGTTCGCGGTATGAGTCGTATCGCCACAGGTGTGAAAGGTGTGAATCTCCGTGAGGGAGACACAGTAGTTGGTGCTAGTGTGATTACTGATCAAGATGAGGTTCTTATCATTACTGAAAAAGGATATGGTAAGCGTACAGTTGCGACTGAATATCCAACAAAAGGTCGTGGTGGTAAAGGGATGAAGACGGCTAATGTAGCTGAAAAAAATGGTCCTCTATCAGGTCTCTTGACTGTGAAAGGTGATGAAGACTTGATGATTATCACTGATACAGGTGTCATAATTCGAACCAATGTTGCCAATATTTCACAAACAGGACGCTCAACTATGGGAGTTAAAGTAATGCGTCTGGATCAAGATGCTAAAATTGTAACCTTTACTACGGTTGCAGCGGCAGAAAAAGAAGAAGTTGGGACAGAAAACGAAACAGAAGGTGAAGCATAATGTCTCAAAAAAATAATAAAAAGAAAAACAAACGGAAAAATCTGCTGACAAATGTCCTGGCAGGATTTCTGATACTACTATCAATTGCTTTGATTTTTAATGCTAAAATTCGTGATATTTTCATAGTTTGGAATACCAATAAGTACCAAGTTAGTCAGGTATCAAAAGAAAAAATAGAAGAAAATCAGGATACAGAAGGAAATTTTGATTTTGATTCTGTCAATGCTATCTCTTCGGAAGCTGTTCTAGCTTCTCAATGGGATGCTCAAAAATTACCAGTTATCGGCGGAATTGCAGTTCCTGAATTAGAAATGAATCTGCCAATTTTTAAAGGGCTTGATAATGTCAATCTCTTCTATGGTGCTGGTACCATGAAACGCGATCAAGTGATGGGGAAAGGAAATTATAGTCTAGCTAGTCATCATATTTTTGGTGTCAATAATGCTAATAAAATGTTATTTTCTCCTTTAGATAACGCTAAAAATGGTATGAAGATTTATCTAACCGATAAAAATAAAGTTTATACTTATGAAATACGTGAAGTCAAACGTGTTACACCGGATCGTGTTGATGAAGTTGATGATAGAGATGGGGTAAATGAGATTACATTAGTAACCTGTGAAGACCTTGCTGCTACAGAACGTATTATTGTAAAAGGCGATTTGAAAGAAACAAAAGAATATTCACAAACATCTGATGAAATCCTAACAGCTTTCAATCAACCATATAGACAATTTTATTAATACAAATCAGTGAAATCCTGAATTTCACTGATTTTTTAAGCTTTTCATAAGAATAAACTTTTATGAAATACAGAAAACGCTTCCTTAATTTTAACGTTTGTGATATAATTATCAGGTAAAAAATTTTTAGGAGTTTATTATGGTTTCTTCAGAATTTATCTCAAAGATTGAATTTGCTTGCAAGAAGAAAGAAAGTCTTTATAGCCAAAGCAAATTTAAGTATGCGATTCGTTCTATGTTTGCAGGTGCATTTTTAACCTTCAGTACAGCTGCTGGTGCAGTTGGGGCTGACTTGATTAATAAAATTGCACCAGGTAGTGGACGTTTCCTCTTCCCCTTTGTCTTTGCTTGGGGATTGGCCTACATTGTTTTCTTAAATGCCGAGTTGGTAACATCAAACATGATGTTCTTGACTGCTGGTAGTTTCTTGAAAAAAATCTCTTGGGAGAAAAACAGCTGAGATTTTACTTTACTGTACCTTGTTTAACCTTATCGGAGCCTTGATAGCAGGTTGGGGCTTTGCCCACTCAGCAGCTTATGCACATCTGACTCACGATAGTTTCATTTCAGGGGTTGTTGAGATGAAGTTAGGCCGCTCAAATGAATTAATCTTGCTTGAGGCGATTTTGGCAAATATTTTCGTAAATATTGCGATTCTTTCATTTGTTTTGGTCAAAGATGGTGGTGCCAAACTTTGGCTTGTGTTGTCAGCAATTTACATGTTTGTATTTTTAACAAACGAGCACATTGCGGCGAACTTTGCTTCTTTCGCGATTGTAAAATTCAGTGTTGCTGCTGATTCAATTGCTAACTTCGGTGTTGGGAATATGCTTCGCCACTGGGGTGTAACCTTCATTGGAAACTTTATCGGAGGAGGTCTTTTGATGGGTCTTCCATATGCCTTCCTCAATAAAAATGAAGATACTTATGTAGATTAAGGAAATGAGCACGATTGATTCGTGCTTTTTTCATTTTTAAAATAGAGTAATAGCTATTTCTTATATCAAAATATAGAAAACTGATATTTGTAAACTATAACTTAAGGTGCTACAATATCCTTAATCAAACTATTTGGAGGTCGTTTTATGACTCGTGATTTTAAATTTGAAACCTTGCAATTGCATGCTGGTCAAGTTGTGGATCCCGCTACCAAGTCTCGTGCAGTGCCGATTTATCAAACAACATCTTTTGTTTTTGATGACACGCAGGAAGGTGCAGATCTTTTTGCCTTGAGAAAACCAGGGAACATTTATACTCGTATCACCAACCCTACAACAGCTGCCTTTGAAGAAAGAATTGCTGCCCTTGAAGGTGGTGTTGGAGCTCTTGCAACAGCATCAGGTATGGCCGCAGTGACTTATACGATTTTGGCACTTGCCCACGCTGGTGACCATGTAGTAGCAGCCTCAACTATTTACGGTGGAACCTTCAATCTCTTGAAGGAAACCCTTCCTCGTTATGGTATCACAACAACCTTTGTCGATGTGAATAATTTGGAAGAAGTGGAAGCAGCTATCAATGACAATACCAAGCTTGTCTTGATTGAAACCTTGGGGAATCCCTTGATAAACATTCCTGACTTGGAAAAATTGGCTGAGATTGCTCATAAACACCAGATTCCACTAGTTTCGGATAATACCTTTGCAACACCTTATTTGATTAACGTTTTTTCTCACGGTGTAGATATTGCCATTCACTCTGCGACTAAGTTTATCGGTGGGCATGGTACGACTATTGGAGGAGTGATCGTCGATAGTGGTCGTTTTGACTGGGCGGCTTCAGGGAAATTCCCTCAATTTGTTGAGGAAGACCCTAGCTACCACAATTTGAGCTATACTCGTGATGTAGGTGCGGCTGCCTTTATTATCGCTGTTCGTGTTCAATTGCTCCGTGATACAGGTGCAGCCTTGTCGCCATTTAATGCCTTCCTCTTGCTCCAAGGACTTGAAACCCTTTCACTTCGTGTGGAACGCCATGTGCAAAATGCTGAGAAAATTGTTGATTTTCTTGTCAACCATCCTAAGGTAGAAAAGGTAAACTATCCAAAACTTGCAGACAGTCCTTATCATGCCTTGGCTGAGAAATATTTGCCAAAAGGTGTGGGTTCAATCTTTACCTTCCATGTCAAAGGTGGGGAGGCCGAAGCCCGCAAGGTAATTGATAATTTGGAAATCTTCTCTGACCTAGCAAACGTAGCAGATGCTAAATCGCTTGTTGTTCATCCAGCTACAACCACTCACGGTCAATTGTCAGAAAAAGACCTAGAAGCAGCAGGAGTCACACCAAACCAAATCCGCTTGTCTATTGGACTTGAAAATGTAGATGATTTGATTGAAGACTTGCGCTTGGCCTTGGAAAAAATTTAAAGAAAAAGAAGTTAAACAGTGGGTTTCGACTCACTGTTTTTGATTTTCCCTTAGGCATGATATAATGGTTACAGAAGTCTAGAAAGAGGAACGATATGAACGAAATCAAATGTCCCAACTGTGGGGAAGTCTTTACAGTAAATGAGAGCCAGTATGCTGAACTTTTATCCCAAGTGAGAACGGCAGAGTTTGATAAGGAACTACATGATCGGATGAAGCAGGAACTGGCCTTGGCTGAGCAAAAGGCCATGAATGAACAACAGTCTAAACTAGCTCAAAAAGACCAAGAAATTGCGCAATTACAGAGTCAAATCCAAAACTTTGATACAGAAAAAGAACTGGCCAAGAAAGAGGTTGAACAGACAAGCCATGAGGCCTTATTGGCTAAGGACAAGGAAGTACAGGCCTTGGAAAACCAATTGGCCACCTTGCGTTTAGAGCATGAAAATCAACTACAGAAGACCCTCTCTGACCTAGAAAAAGAACGAGACCAGGTTAAAAACCAGCTTCTTTTACAAGAAAAAGAAAACGAGCTTTCTCTTGCTTCAGTTAAGCAAAACTACGAAGCTCAACTCAAGGCAGCCAGTGAACAAGTCGAGTTTTATAAGAATTTTAAGGCTCAACAATCTACAAAAGCGATTGGGGAAAGCCTAGAACAGTACGCAGAGAGTGAATTTAACAAGGTCCGTAGTTTTGCCTTTCCAAATGCTTACTTTGAAAAGGATAACAAGGTTTCAGCGCGTGGGTCTAAGGGTGACTTTATTTTCCGTGAATGTGATGAAAATGGGGTCGAAATTATTTCCATCATGTTTGAAATGAAAAATGAAGCGGACGGAACAGAGAAGAAGCACAAGAATGCAGATTTTTACAAGGAATTGGACAAGGACCGTCGGGAGAAGAACTGTGAATATGCGGTTTTGGTGACTATGCTTGAGGCCGATAATGACTACTTTAATACGGGGATTGTTGATGTCAGCCACGAGTATGAAAAGATGTATGTGGTTCGTCCTCAATTCTTTATCCAGTTGATTGGGCTCTTGCGTAATGCTGCGCTTAACTCTCTTAAATATAAGCAGGAGTTGGCTTTGGTACGTGAGCAAAATATCGACATTACTCATTTTGAAGAAGACTTGGATGCCTTTAAACAGGCCTTTGCTAAGAACTATAACTCAGCTTCGACTAACTTTGGCAAAGCTATTGATGAAATCGACAAGGCCATCAAACGCATGGAAGAGGTTAAGAAATTCCTGACAACATCTGAAAACCAACTCCGTCTGGCTAATAATAAGCTGGAAGATGTTTCTGTCAAGAAATTGACACGTAAAAATCCAACCATGAAAGCGAAGTTTGAAGCACTGAAGGGGGAGTGAGAAAGCAAATATGAACGGTATTATCAACTTAAAAAAAGAAGCGGGGATGACCTCGCATGATGCGGTTTTTAAACTGCGTAAGATTTTGGAAACTAAGAAGATTGGTCATGGTGGGACCTTGGATCCGGATGTGGTGGGTGTTTTGCCCATTGCGGTTGGCAAGGCGACACGCATGGTCGAGTTTATGCAGGACGAGGGCAAGGTCTATAAGGGGGAAATCACTCTGGGCTATTCCACGACGACTGAGGATGCCAGTGGAGAAGTGGTCGCAGAGACACCTGTTTTATCGCCCTTGGATGAAAAGCTTGTTGATGAAGCAATCGCCAGTCTGACAGGACCTATTACTCAGATTCCACCTATGTATTCGGCTGTCAAGGTCAATGGTCGTAAGCTTTATGAGTATGCGCGTGCTGGCCAAGAAGTAGAACGTCCAGAACGTCAGGTGACCATTTATCAATTTGAACGAACAAGTCCAATTTCTTATGAGGGTCATCTTGCACGCTTTACTTTTCGTGTGAAATGCAGTAAGGGAACTTATATTCGTACCTTGTCTGTTGACTTAGGAGAAAAATTGGGTTATGCGGCCCATATGTCTCAGTTAACTCGTACTAGTGCAGCTGGTTTGCAACTAGAAGATGCTCTTACCTTGGAAGAAATTGCTGAAAAAGTGGAGGCTGGTCAATTAGACTTTCTCCATCCTCTAGAGATTGGGACAGGCGACCTTGTCAAAGTTTTCCTATCCCCAGAACAGGCTACAGAAGTACGCTTTGGTCGTTTTATCGAGCTAGACCAGACAGACCAAGAATTAGCTGCCTTTGAAGATGATCAATTGCTAGCCATTCTAGAAAAACGGGGCAATCTCTACAAGCCAAGAAAGGTTTTTATCTAATCTAACTGGAGTGTGGGGATGGAATTCTTCCCCTTGACTATCCAAATCAGACTATAAATTTTGCAAAAAATGTGATAGAATAGACGACGGATAAAAAAACGGAGGATAGCATGCAAAATAGACCAATCATTATCGGAGTGACAGGTGGTTCTGGTGGTGGTAAGACCAGTGTTTCAAGAGCCATTTTATCGCACTTTCCTGATGAAAAGATTTCCATGATTGAGCATGATTCATACTACAAGGATCAGTCTCACTTGACCTTTGAAGAGCGTGTCAAAACCAATTACGACCATCCTTTTGCCTTTGATACAGACTTGATGATCGAGCAGATTAAGGAATTGTTGGCAGGGCGTCCGGTGGACATCCCGACTTATGACTATACAGAGCATACACGAAGCAGCAAGACCTATCGTCAGGAGCCTCAAGATGTCTTTATCGTTGAGGGGATTTTGGTCTTGGAGGACAAGCGCCTACGCGATTTGATGGATATCAAGATTTTTGTGGATACGGATGATGATGTGCGCATTATTCGTCGTATCAAGCGCGATATGGAAGAGCGTGGCCGTAGCCTTGATAGCGTTATTGACCAGTATTTAGGTGTGGTTAAACCAATGTACCACCAGTTTATCGAGCCAACCAAACGTTATGCTGATATCGTCATTCCTGAGGGAGTCAGCAATACAGTTGCTATCGACCTGTTGACGACCAAGATAGAAAAGATTTTGGAAGAAGCTCGAAATAGCAAATAATCAGATGTGGAGGCCTTGCCTCCTTTTTCTATTTTTCTCTCATCATGGTACATAAATGGAGATTTTTAGGCATATTTTTGGTATAATAATACCCATGAAAGAGCAAGAAAATGAGTAGTAGGTGGAGATGGAAAAGTATTTATCGGTAACAACTTTGACCAAGTATCTGAAAATGAAATTCGATAAAGACCCTTATTTGGAACGGGTCTATTTAACTGGTCAAGTTTCCAACTTTCGTAAACGACCTACTCACCAATATTTCTCCCTAAAAGATGACCATGCAGTTATTCAAGCGACTATCTGGTCTGGGATTTATCAGAAATTAGGCTTCGACCTGGAAGAAGGGATGAAGATCAATGTGATTGGGCGTGTGCAAGTCTATGAACCAAGTGGTAGCTACTCCATCATCATTGAAAAGGCAGAGCCTGATGGGGTTGGGGCGCTTGCGATTCAGTTTGAACAACTCAAGAAAAAATTGACAGAAGAAGGCCTGTTTCAAGAACGCTTCAAGCAAGCTCTGCCCCAATTTTCTAAGAGAATTGGTGTAGTGACCAGTCGCAGTGGAGCCGTTATTCGAGATATTATCACGACCGTCAGCAGGCGATTTTCAGGTGTTGATATCCTTCTCTATCCGACCAAGGTTCAAGGAGATGGAGCAGCAGAGGAAATAGCACGGAATATTGCGCGTGCTAATCAACGGGACGATTTGGACTTGCTCATTATTGGTCGTGGTGGAGGTTCCATAGAGGATCTCTGGGCCTTTAACGAAGAAATTGTGGTACGAGCCATTTTTGAATCTCGTTTACCAGTTATTTCTAGTGTGGGACATGAGACGGATGTGACCTTGGCAGATTTTGTGGCAGATCGACGAGCTGCAACGCCAACAGCGGCTGCTGAACTAGCAACACCTGTGACCAAGTTGGATTTATTAGCTCATTTGCAAAATCAAGAAAAACGGATGGCAACAGCAGTCCGAAATGTCCTATCGAAGAAACAAGAAGCTTTGAAAAAATGCAGTCAGTCTGTTATCTTTAGACAGCCAGAGCGTTTGTATGATGGCTATTTGCAACGCTTGGATCAACTGCAGCTGCGCTTAAAACAAAGTTTGCGAACACGGATTTTTGATAGCAACCAACTAGTACAAGCAAGGACGCATCAACTGGTCCAATTATCACCTATTACCAAAATCCAACGCTATCAGGACCGGCTTGCTCAGTTGGACAAGCTCCTACGTAGCCAAATGGCGCTGATTTATGATGCCAAGGTTGCTGAAGTGAAGCGACTTTCGGAAGCCTTGTTAATGTTGGATACCAGTCGAATCGTGGCGCGTGGTTATGCTATTGTCAAGAAAGAAGAGTCCGTTGTAGATTCGGTTGAGAGTTTGAAGAAAAAAGACCAAGTGACGCTTTTGATGCGAGATGGTCAAGTAGAATTAGAGGTTAAAGATGTCAAAACAAAAGAAATTTGAGGAAAATCTAGCAGAACTGGAGACAATTGTCCAAAGTTTGGAAAATGGTGAAATTGCTCTGGAAGATGCGATTGCGGCTTTTCAAAAGGGTATGGTCTTGTCAAAAGAGCTCCAAGCGACGCTGGACAAGGCTGAAAAGACCTTGGTCAAGGTTATGCAAGAAGACGGAACAGAAAGTGATTTTGAATGAAGAAGCAAGAAAAATTAGCTCTTGTCGAGTTGGCCTTGGAAGATTTTTATGGAGACCAGCAGTTTGCCTCTAGTTTGCGAGAGTCTGTTCTCTATTCTATTCATGCTGGTGGAAAGCGTATTCGTCCTTTTCTTCTGTTAGAAGTTCTGGAAGCCTTGCAGGTGGCTATTAAACCGGCTCACGCACAGGTTGCTGCGGCCTTGGAAATGATTCATACAGGGAGCTTGATTCACGATGATCTTCCAGCTATGGATAATGATGATTACCGTCGGGGACGATTGACCAATCATAAGAAATTTGGAGAAGCAATGGCAATTTTGGCAGGAGATGCTTTATTCCTAGATCCCTATGTCATGATAGCGCAGGCAGATTTACCAAGTCAAATCAAGGTGGACTTGATTGCTAACTTATCCTTTGCTTCAGGTAGTCTGGGAATGGTTGCAGGGCAAGTTTTAGATATGGAAGGCGAACACCAGCATTTGTCTTTGGAAGAACTCCAGACCATTCATGCTAATAAGACTGGAAAACTATTAGCTTATCCCTTCCAAGCAGCTGCTATTATAGCCGAATTGGCACCTGAGGTGCAGGCAAAACTGAAAACTGTAGGTGAATTGATTGGGCTTGCTTTTCAAGTTAGAGATGATGTGCTAGATGTGACAGCTAGTTTTGAGGAAATTGGCAAGACACCTCAAAAGGACCTACAGGCTGAAAAGTCAACCTACCCAGCCTTATTGGGCTTGGAAGAGGCTATTGCCTTTTGTAACCAAACCTTGGATCAAGCTAATGCCAAATTAGAAGAAATTGCCCAGCAGATTCCCTTTGAAACAGAATCGATTGTAAAAGTAGTAGAAAGTTTGAGAATCAATGGCTAAGGAAAGAGTGGATGTACTAGCTTATAAACAGGGCTTGTTTGAAACGCGAGAGCAGGCCAAGCGCGGTGTCATGGCTGGCCTAGTCGTAGCAGTCCTTAATGGAGAACGGTTTGACAAGCCAGGAGAGAAAATTCCAGATGACACCGAGCTGAAACTCAAGGGTGAAAAACTCAAGTATGTCAGCCGTGGTGGCTTGAAATTGGAAAAGGCCTTGCAGGTCTTTGATTTGTCAGTGGAAGGGGCAACAACGATTGATATCGGTGCTTCTACTGGAGGATTTACTGATGTCATGTTGCAGAATGGTGCTGAGTTGGTCTTTGCAGTTGATGTTGGTACCAATCAGTTAGCTTGGAAATTACGTCAAGACCCACGAGTAGTCAGCATGGAGCAGTTCAATTTCCGCTATGCTGAAAAGACTGATTTCGAGCAGGAACCGAGCTTTGCCAGCATTGACGTGAGTTTCATTTCCCTCAGCCTTATTTTACCGGCCTTACACCGTGTGTTATCTGATCAAGGTCAGGTTGTGGCTTTGGTTAAGCCGCAGTTTGAGGCAGGCCGTGAGCAGATTGGGAAAAATGGAATTATTCGCGATGCCAAGGTCCATCAGAATGTCCTTGAATCTGTCACAGCTATGGCAGTAGAGGAAGGATTTTCAGTTCTTGGTTTGGACTTTTCTCCCATCCAAGGTGGTCATGGTAATATTGAATTTTTAGCGTATTTGAAAAAAGAAGAGTCAGCAAGTAATCAGGTTCTTGCTGAAATTGAAGAAGTAGTAGAGAGGGCGCATAGTCAATTTAAAAATGAATAAAAAAGAGAGACTTGAAAAAATTAGACGATTTGTGACAGATTATCAAATCGGTACACAAGAAGAAATTGTAGAACACTTGAAAGAGGCAGGTATCAGTGCCACTCAGGCAACGGTATCACGAGATATCAAAGAACTGGGGATTGTCAAAATTCCTTTGAGAGATAACACCTATGTCTATGAATTGCCAAAATCAATCGTAAAAAGTTTGCAACTAGCTGAAGACAATATCGAATCGGCAGAATTGATGGACAAGATGATCAATCTCCAAGTTATCCCTGGAAATACAGCTTTTGTAAAAGCTCAGTTAACCGAGACTTTTGCGGACAAGATTTTTAGCTGTTTAGCTGATGATAGCTCGATTTTAGTCATTGCCAGAAGTGAAAGTCTAGCTGAGGAAATCTTTGAACAAGTAAAAAATTGGTAGGTCTATATGTTACTTGAAATTTCGATAAAAAACTTTGCCATTATTGAGGCTATTTCCCTCAATTTTGAAAAGGGAATGACTGTCCTGACTGGTGAAACAGGTGCAGGGAAGTCAATTATCATTGATGCTATGAATATGATGTTGGGAGCTCGTGCGACGACAGATGTTATTCGTCATGGTTCACCAAAAGCAGAGATTGAGGGACTTTTCTCAGTTGAAAATAGTCGACTTTTGCAGGAAATTTTTGATGAGCAAGGTTTGGAATTGGGTGATGAGATTATCATCCGTCGGGAAATTCTGCAAAATGGTCGAAGTATCAGCCGTGTAAATGGCCAGATGGTCAATCTGTCTGTTTTGCGTGCTATTGGGCAACATCTGGTTGATATTCACGGTCAACATGACCAAGAAGAGTTAATGCGGCCCCAACTTCATATTCAAATGTTGGATGAATTTGGCGATGTGGCTTTTTGGGACTTGAAAGAAACCTATCAAACGAGTTTTGATGCCTATCGAAAAATGCGCAAGCAGGTTCTGGAAGTCAAGAAAAACCAGCAGGAACACAAGACACGTATCGAGATGTTGGAATTTCAAATGGCAGAGATTGAGGCAGCAAACTTGCAAGCAGGGGAAGACTTGGCTCTTAACCAAGAGCGAGATAAACTCCTCAACCATAAAAATATTGCGGATACGTTGACCAATGCCTATAGCATGTTGGACAATGAAGATTTTTCAAGTCTGGCCAATGTTCGTTCGGCCATGAATGATATGGAAAGTGTCGAAGAGTATGACCCTGAATACCGTGAAATTTCAAGCTCTCTGTCTGAGACCTACTATGTCTTAGAAGATATAAGCAAACGTTTGGAAGCAATCATTGAGAACCTTGATTTTGACGGCAATCGTCTTATGCAGGTTGAGAATCGTTTGGATCTCCTTCATACCATTACCCGTAAGTATGGTGGGACTGTAGACGATGTCTTGCTTTATTTTGCCAAGATTACGGAAGAATACAATCTCTTGACAGGTAATAATCTTTCGTCTGAGGACATGGAAGCAGAGCTCAAGAAACTGGAAGTCAATCTTGTTGATTTGGCAGGTCAGCTTGCCTCTGCTCGTCATGATTTAGCTCAGCAGCTTGAAGCTGAGATTAAACAAGAACTGCAGGACCTCTATATGGAAAAAGCCCAGTTTCAGGTTCGTTTTAGCAAGGGCAAATTCAGTCGTGAGGGAAATGAAATGGTTGAGTTTTACATTTCAACTAATCCTGGTGAAGACTTTAAACCCTTGGTTAAGGTTGCGTCTGGAGGTGAATTATCTCGTCTCATGCTAGCCATTAAGTCTGCCTTTTCTCGTAAAGAAGGCAAGACCAGCATAGTCTTTGATGAGGTGGATACAGGAGTTTCAGGTCGTGTAGCTCAGGCTATTGCACAGAAGATTCACAAGATTGGCCAGCATGGTCAGGTTCTGGCTATTTCCCATTTACCACAAGTTATTGCGATTGCGGATTATCAATTCTTTATTGAGAAGATTAGCAATGACCATTCAACAGTTTCGACTGTTCGTCTCTTGACTGTTGAAGAGCGCGTGGAAGAAGTTGCTAAGATGTTAGCAGGTGATGATGTGACAGAAGCTGCCCTGACGCAAGCCAGAGAATTGTTGAGAAACAGGGAGAAATAAGATGACAGACTATTATGTAATTGGAGATGTTCACGGAAAAGCTGGGATGCTGGAAGCCCTTCTCAAAACCTGGGATGGTCAGACCCAGTTGCTCTTTCTAGGGGATTTGATTGACCGTGGTGAGGATAGTCGCCGTGTTCTAGAAATGGTCAAGGACTTAGTGGACAATCAAGGGGCTATCTGTTTATCTGGAAACCACGAGTATATGTTTCTGACTTGGCTCGATGACCCAGAAGAAAGCTATGATCACTATCGTCGCAATGGTGGAGATACAACCATTAACTCTATCCTAGGTCGTCCCTTGGATGCACCAGTTGATGGAGTGGAGGATGCCAAGCGGGTGGCTACTGAAGCAGCAGATTTAGTCGAATTTATTCGTCAAATGCCATTTGTGGTAGAAACAGATAAGTATATCTTTGTTCACGCAGGTATTGATTTGACCTTGGACGACTGGCATGAAACCACAGATTATAAAAAAGTCTGGCTTAGAAAACCATTCCACGAAGCTGCCAATCATACCGGGAAAACCATTGTCTTTGGTCACACACCAGTTTATGGCTTGTTACAGCAAGAGCGTGGTACAGCTGAGCTTTGGATGACGGAAGATGGTAAGATTGGGATGGATGGAGGAGCTGTCTATGGTGGTGTCCTTCATGGAATTGTCTTTACTGACCAAGGAATGACAGAACACCACTTTATCGAAAATGACGGCTTTGTCGCTGAAGATTAGTACTCCTAGCAGGGTATGGTCTTGTCAAAATATCAAAAACAATTTATAATAAATAGATACCCTGAAAGGAAGAGAATCATGAACTTAGAAGAATTGAAAAAACGACAGGAGAAGATCCGTAACTTCTCTATTATCGCCCATATTGACCATGGGAAATCGACTCTAGCAGACCGCATTTTGGAAAAGACAGAGACAGTATCCAGTCGTGAAATGCAGGCCCAGCTTTTGGATAGCATGGATCTAGAGCGAGAACGTGGGATTACCATTAAGCTCAATGCCATTGAGCTGAATTATACTGCAAAAGATGGGGAAACTTATATTTTCCACTTGATTGACACACCAGGACACGTAGACTTTACCTATGAAGTTTCACGTTCACTAGCTGCCTGTGAGGGAGCGATTTTGGTAGTCGATGCTGCCCAAGGGATTGAGGCTCAAACCCTTGCCAATGTTTATCTGGCCTTGGACAATGATTTGGAAATCATGCCAGTCATTAACAAAATTGACCTACCAGCTGCAGATCCTGAGCGCGTGCGTACAGAGATTGAAGATGTCATTGGTTTGGATGCCAGTGAAGCAGTTTTGGCTTCTGCCAAGGCTGGTATTGGTATTGAAGAAATCCTTGAGCAAATCGTAGAAAAAGTGCCAGCGCCAACAGGTGATGTGACGGCACCACTGAAGGCCTTGATTTTCGACTCTGTTTACGATGCCTACCGTGGGGTTATCCTCCAAGTGCGTGTCATGGATGGGGTGGTTAAACCTGGCGATAAGATTCAGCTTATGAGCAATGGCAAGACTTTTGATGTGACTGAGGTTGGAATTTTTACTCCTAAGGCAGTTGGTCGTGATTTCCTTGCGACTGGTGACGTTGGTTATATTGCGGCTTCTATTAAGACGGTTCAGGATACGCGTGTGGGTGATACCGTTACCTTGGCAACCAATCCTGCGGCAGAGCCATTACATGGCTACAAGCAGATGAATCCTATGGTCTTTGCGGGTCTCTATCCAATTGAGTCAAACAAGTACAATGACCTGCGTGAAGCCCTTGAAAAATTGCAACTGAATGATGCTAGTCTTCAGTTTGAACCAGAAACATCTCAGGCACTTGGATTTGGTTTCCGTTGTGGTTTCCTTGGACTTCTCCATATGGATGTTATCCAAGAACGTTTGGAACGCGAGTTCAACATTGACCTCATCATGACAGCTCCGTCTGTTATTTACAAGGTCAATTTGACAGACGGTGAGTCTATGGATGTGTCTAACCCATCTGAGTTCCCAGATCCTACCAAGATTGCGACCATTGAAGAGCCTTATGTTAAGGCGCAAATCATGGTACCACAGGAGTTCGTAGGAGCAGTGATGGAGCTAGCTCAGCGCAAGCGAGGGGACTTTGTGACTATGGACTATATTGATGATAATCGTGTCAATGTTATCTATCAAATTCCACTGGCTGAAATCGTCTTCGACTTCTTTGATAAACTCAAGTCTTCAACACGTGGTTATGCAAGCTTTGACTACGAATTGTCAGAGTATCGCCCATCTAAGCTGGTGAAAATGGATATCCTTCTCAATGGAGACAAGGTGGATGCTCTCAGCTTTATCGTTCACAAGGATTTTGCCTACGAACGTGGAAAACTCATCGTTGATAAACTTAAGAAAATCATCCCTCGTCAACAATTTGAAGTTCCAATCCAAGCAGCAATTGGACACAAGATTGTGGCTCGTACTGATATCAAAGCCCTTCGTAAGAACGTACTTGCCAAGTGTTACGGTGGTGACGTTTCTCGTAAACGTAAACTCCTTGAAAAACAAAAAGCTGGTAAGAAACGTATGAAAGCTATCGGATCAGTAGAAGTTCCACAAGAAGCCTTTCTTAGCGTCTTGAGCATGGATGAAGAATAAGTTGTTTAATTTCATTTCCTTCTTCATAGGAAATTTATATAAGAATCAATCGTAAAGCAGGCTTAAATGGTCTGCTTTTTTAATTTCTAGAACAGAAAAAATGTTTGAAATGTTTGTTTATGTGTTTGTTTTTTTACAACAAACCATAAAAACAACAAAAATATAAAAAAAGAGACAAAAAACAACAGAAAATCGTTGACAACGGTTTCATATAGTGTTATACTTATAGCATAAAGTTAATGGAAAGAAGGGAAAACCTTATGGGATTAGATCATTTCTTTGACAAAAACCTTGTGTTTTGCTTAGAAGCGGATAATCAAGAACATCTCTTTGATCAGGTTGCAACTTTATTGGAAGAACGAGAAATCGTAACTCCAACCTATCGTGAAGCCTTGATCACGCGTGAAAAGTCATTTCCAACTGGCTTAGATATGGAATTTTTGGGTAAGGATTTGCCGAATGTGGCTATTCCTCATACAGATATTGTTCATAATCTAGCCGAAAAAGTTGTGGTCGTTCGATTAGATAAACCAGTGACTTTCCACAACATGATTGCGCCAGATAAGGAAGTAGAAGTATCTTTACTCTTCTTTATCATTAATAACTCAAGTTCAAGTCAAACAAACATTCTTGCTCAGTTGATGGACTTCTTTACTGGAAATGGTCATCTTGAAGACCTATCAAAAATTTCTGAACCAGAAGCTCTCTACGCTTATATTGCTGAAGCAATTGCTTAATCTTGTCTATTAAAAATATTAAATCGGAGGAAATCCATATGATTAAAATTCTTGCCGCCTGCGGTGCAGGTGTTAACTCAAGCCACCAAATTAAAAGTGCTCTTGAAGAAGAACTTTCAAACCGCGGTTTTGATGTTCACTGTGATGCAGTCATGGTCAAAGACGTTAACGAAGATCTTATAAAAGGTTATGACATCTTTACACCAATTGCTGCTACAGACCTTGGTTTTGACCCAGGTATTCCAGTTATCGAAGCAGGACCAATCTTATTCCGTATCCCAGCAATGAGTGCTCCAGTATTTGACAATATTGAAGCAGCTATCAAAGAACACGGGTTAAGCTAATTTTAATTTGTTAACATTCATATAACATAAAAAAGGGAGGAACTGTTATGGATGCAATCTTTGACCTAATCAAAGAGGTTTTCACACCCGTCTTAGATATGGGTGGTCCTGTCATCATGTTGATCATTTTGACAATATTGGCTCTACTTTTTGGAGTGAAATTCTCCAAAGCGCTTGAAGGTGGTATCAAACTTGCCATCGCTCTTACAGGTATCGGTGCCATCATCGGTATGCTAAATGGTGCTTTCTCAGCATCACTTGCAAAATTCGTTGAAAACACAGGTATCCAATTGAGTATTACTGACGTTGGTTGGGCACCACTTGCAACAATCACTTGGGGATCTGCTTGGACACTATACTTCTTGCTCATCATGTTGATTGTCAACATAGTGATGCTAGCCATGAAGAAAACAGATACACTTGACGTTGATATCTTCGATATCTGGCACTTGTCTATCACAGGTCTTTTGATTAAATGGTATGCTGACAACAATGGTGTGAGCCAAGGGGTTTCACTCTTGATTGCTACAGCAGCTATCGTCCTTGTCGGTGTGTTGAAAATTATCAACTCTGACTTGATGAAACCTACATTTGATGACCTTCTTAACGCTCCAAGTTCATCACCAATGACATCAACTCACATGAACTACATGATGAACCCAGTTATCATGGTTTTGGATAAGATTTTTGAAAAATTCTTCCCAGGTCTTGATAAATATGACTTTGACGCTGCAAAATTGAACAAGAAAATCGGTTTCTGGGGATCGAAATTCTTTATCGGTTTCATTCTTGGTATTGTTATCGGTATTATGGGAACTCCACATCCAATTGCAGGTGTTGCAGATGCAGATAAATGGCGTCTTGTTATCAGAGGATGGTTGTCTCTTGGTTTGACTGCCGGTGTATCTTTGGAACTCTTCTCACTTATCGGTTCATGGTTCATCGCTGCCGTAGAACCACTTTCACAAGGTATTACAAACGTTGCTACTAAACGTCTTCAAGGACGTAAATTCAACATCGGTCTTGACTGGCCATTCATCGCTGGTCGTGCTGAAATCTGGGCTTGTGCTAACGTACTTGCACCAATTATGTTGATTGAAGCTGTACTTCTTTCAAAAGTCGGAAATGGTATCTTGCCACTTGCAGGTATCATCGCAATGGGTGTTACTCCAGCTCTCTTGGTTGTAACACGTGGTAAATTGCTCCGTATGATTATCTTCGGAACACTCTTGTTGCCACTCTTCCTTCTTTCAGGTACACTTATCGCACCATTTGCAACAGAACTTGCTAAAGGTGTAGGTGCCTTCCCAGCAGGTGTGAGCGAAACTCAATTGATTACTCACTCAACTCTTGAAGGACCAATCGAAAAACTTCTTGGTTGGACAATTGGTAACACTACAACTGGTGATATCAAAGCAATCCTTGGTGCTGTAGTCTTCCTTGTATTCTATATCGGTATCTTTGCTTGGTACAGAAAACAAATGATCAAACGTAACGAAGAGTACGCAGCGAAAGCAAAATAATGCGCTCCTATAAAATGTAAACTCAATGAAAATCAAAGAGCAAACTAGAAAGCGAGTCGCAGGTTGCTCAAAATATAGTTTTGAGATTGTAGATAAGACTGACGAAGTCAGTGACCATATCTACGGCAAGGCGACGCTGACGAAGTTTGAATTGGATTTTCGCAGAGTGTAAATTGTTGAAACTAGGTTGTCATACCATTAGGAGTGACAGCCTAGTTTTTTATAAACTATCAAGAAATCGGAGAAAATAATGGTAATTGAATTAAAATCAGAACAATTAAGAGTTCAATTTAACAGTTTTGGTGGGGCTCTTTCTTCTATAAAAGATGCCGAGGGACTTGAGTATTTGTGGCAAGGGGATGCTACTTATTGGAGTGGACAAGCTCCTGTTCTCTTTCCCATTTGTGGTTCATTGAGAGAGGATACAGCACTTTATATAGATGAGAACGGGCAAGAAAGCAAAGGAAAGATTCCTCGTCATGGTTTGGTTCGAAAGAAAGAATTTGAATTAGTTGAACAGACAGACAATAGTGTAACTTTTGCAATTGAAGACGATGAGAATAGCTATCAGAACTACCCTTATCATTTACGCCTAGAAATCACTTATATCCTTACTGGCAAGACAATACGGACTCAATACAAGATTTTCAATAAAGAAACTAGCAAGGTCCTGCCTTACTTTATTGGTGGACATCCAGGCTTTAATTGTCCCTTACTGGATGATGAAGTCTATGAAGATTACTATTTAGAGTTTGAGAAAGCAGAGACTTGCTCTGTTCCACGTCCTTTCCCAGAAACAGGTATGTTGGATTTCCAAGATAGAAGTCCATGGCTAGAATATCAAAAAGAAGTAGACCTCAGCTATGATTTGTTTAGCACAGATGCAGTTACCTTAGATGAATTACAATCTAGGACAATTGCCCTTCGTTCTCGTAAACATGATAAAGGGTTGAAAGTGCACTTTGCAGAGTTTCCAAACCTCATCATCTGGTCAACTTTGAACAAGGGACCTTTCATTGCCTTTGAACCATGGTCTGGCTTGTCAACATCTCTTGAAGAAGGAGATCATTTAGAAGATAAGAAGAATGTTCGTCTCTTAGAGCCAGGACAAGTGGATCAAATTGGTTTTGATATCGAAATTTTTTAGTTAAAAAACACAAAAACAAACATTAACTGTTGACTTTTTCAGAAAATAGGAGTATATTATGTTTGTAAGCAACAAATGATGTTTGTCACAAACAAATAATCACTTGTTATATTCTCTTTGAAAGAGAGATTATTTCTAGGAAACTGGTTTCCTAAACTTGAATAAGGTGTCATTCATCTCATTCAATCCAATTTGTCAATAAACTGCTAGAAAGCTTTTTGTAGGTAAACTAATAACCATAAAAGTCTTTACTAGCCTAGAAAAATAAAAGGAGTATACAATATGTCTATTGTTATCGGTGCAGATGCTGCAGGTTTGAGATTGAAAGAAGTTGTGAAAGACTTCTTGGAAAAAGAAAACTTCCACGTTGTGGATGTTACAGCCGAAGGTCAAGATTTTGTTGATGTGACTCTTGCTGTTGCTGCAGAAGTGAACAAAGAAGAACAAAACCTTGGTATCGTGATTGATGCATATGGTGCTGGTCCATTTATGGTTGCAACTAAAATCAAAGGAATGGTTGCTGCAGAAGTATCTGACGAACGTTCAGCTTATATGACTCGTGGACACAACAACTCACGTATGATCACTATGGGTGCACAACTTGTCGGTGATGAATTGGCTAAAAACATTGCTAAAGGATTTGTTAACGGTAAATACGATGGTGGACGTCACCAAATTCGTGTTGACATGTTGAACAAAATGTGCTAATTAGATTACAGTAAGAAAGGTAAGTTAAAAATGAGAATTGCAATTGGATGTGACCACATCGTAACAGATGAAAAAATGGCGGTTTCAGAATTTTTGAAATCAAAAGGATATGAAGTCATTGACTTTGGTACATATGACCATACACGTACTCACTACCCAATCTTTGGTAAAAAAGTAGGGGAAGCTGTAACTAGTGGTCAAGCTGATCTTGGGGTATGTATCTGTGGTACTGGTGTTGGTATCAACAACGCTGTAAATAAAGTTCCTGGTGTTCGTTCTGCCTTGGTTCGTGATATGACAACAGCCCTTTATGCTAAAGAACAATTGAACGCCAACGTTATCGGTTTTGGTGGTAAAATTACTGGTGAATTGCTCATGTGTGATATCATCGAAGCTTTCATTCATGCTGAATATAAACCATCTGAAGAAAACAAAAAATTGATTGCGAAAATTGAACACGTTGAAAGTCACAATGATCGACAAACAGACGCAAACTTCTTCACTGAATTCCTTGAAAAATGGGATCGCGGAGAATACCACGACTAAGAGGTGACCTATGATTTTAACAGTCACAATGAACCCATCCATTGATATTTCCTATCCCTTGGATGAGTTAAAGATTGATACTGTCAATCGTGTGGTGGATGTAACCAAAACGGCTGGTGGTAAGGGACTCAATGTTACCCGAGTACTTTCAGAATTTGGGGATTCTGTTCTTGCTACTGGTTTAGTGGGTGGCAAACTTGGTGAGTTTTTGGTTGAAAATATCGATGATCAAGTAAAGAAAGATTTCTTCTCAATTCAGGGAGAAACTCGTAACTGTATCGCTATTCTCCATGGAGACAACCAAACAGAAGTTCTTGAAAAAGGTCCTGTAGTATTGGAACAGGAAGGTCAAGAATTTTTGGAACATTTCAAAAATCTTCTGGACTCAGTTGAAGTAGTAGCTATCTCAGGTAGTCTGCCAGCTGGCCTTCCAGTTGATTACTATGCGAGCTTGGTAGAACTTGCTAATCAAGCTGGCAAACCTGTTGTTTTGGATTGTTCAGGTGCAGCACTTCAGGCAGTTCTTGAATCACCACATAAACCAACAGTCATCAAACCAAATAATGAGGAATTGTCTCAACTTCTAAGTAGAGAAGTTTCCGAGGATTTGGATGAATTAAAAGAAGTTCTCCAAGAACCTTTGTTTGCAGGGATTGAATGGATTATCGTTTCACTTGGTGCCAACGGTGCCTTTGCCAAACATGGCGACACTTTCTACAAGGTAGATATTCCTAGAATTCAGGTAGTCAATCCTGTTGGATCTGGAGACTCTACTGTGGCAGGGATTTCTTCAGGACTACTTCATAAAGAATCGGATGCAGAATTACTCATCAAGGCTAATGTCCTTGGTATGCTCAATGCTCAAGAAAAAATGACTGGTCATGTCAACATGGCCAACTATCAAGCTCTATATGATCAATTAATAGTAAAAGAGGTATAAAATGGCTTTAACAGAACAAAAACGTGCACGCTTAGAAAAACTTTCTGATGAAAATGGTATCATCTCAGCTCTTGCATTTGACCAACGTGGTGCTTTGAAACGCCTTATGGCTCAACACCAAACAGAAGAACCAACAGTGGCTCAAATGGAAGAACTCAAAGTCTTGGTAGCAGATGAATTGACTAAATACGCTTCATCTATGCTTCTTGACCCTGAGTATGGACTTCCAGCAACTAAAGCTCTTGATGAAAAAGCTGGTCTTCTCCTTGCTTATGAAAAAACAGGTTATGACACAACAAGTACAAAACGTTTGCCAGACTGCTTGGATGTTTGGTCTGCAAAACGTATTAAAGAAGAAGGTGCAGATGCAGTTAAATTCTTGCTTTACTATGATGTAGATAGCTCAGACGAACTCAACCAAGAAAAACAAGCTTACATCGAACGTATCGGTTCTGAATGTGTGGCTGAAGATATCCCATTCTTCCTTGAAATTCTTGCTTACGATGAAAAAATTGCTGATGCAGGTTCTGTAGAATACGCTAAAGTAAAACCACACAAAGTTATCGGTGCTATGAAAGTCTTCTCAGACCCACGCTTTAACATTGATGTCTTGAAAGTTGAAGTTCCTGTTAACATTAAATATGTTGAAGGCTTCGCTGAAGGTGAAGTGGTTTATACACGTGAAGAAGCAGCAGCCTTCTTCAAAGCACAAGATGAAGCAACTAACTTGCCATACATCTACTTGAGTGCTGGTGTATCAGCTAAACTCTTCCAAGATACTCTTGTATTTGCTCATGAATCAGGTGCAAACTTTAACGGAGTTCTTTGTGGACGTGCTACATGGGCTGGATCAGTTGAAGCTTACATCAAAGATGGTGAAGAAGCAGCTCGCGAATGGCTTCGCACAACTGGATTTGAAAATATTGATGAACTCAACAAAGTTCTTCAAACAACAGCGACTTCATGGAAAGAACGCGTGTAAGCAAGTCCTCCTAGGTTAGGAACGTGAATCTAAAAAAATTTTAAAAAAAGCTTTATGTAAAGGTTTACAAAACAACTTACTTGTGCTATACTTAAATCACAAGTTAATACAAGGTGAGTGTTACTAAGTAATATTAGGCATGATCACAGGTGAATTAGAAATCGGCTGATTTTCTAGTTCATTTGTGGTCATTTTTTGTACTAATATACCTTTAAGATATAAAAGGAGGTTGACATGTATCGAATTCTAAATCCAATGAATCACAATGTCTCGCTTGTCAGAAATGATAAAGGAGAAGAAGTGATTGTGATTGGTAAGGGGATTGCATTTGGAAAGAAGAAAGGGGATTTGATTGCTGAACATCAGGTTGAGAAAATCTTTCGGATGAAGACCGAAGAGTCGAGAGAAAACTTTATGGCTCTCCTCAAAGATGTTCCGCTTGATTTTATCACAGTGACTTATGAAATCATTGATAAGCTATCAAAGAAATATCATTATCCGATTCAAGAGTATCTCTACGTAACCTTGACAGATCATATTTACTGTTCTTACCAAGCGCTATCACAAGGAAGATACAAGGATAGTAATCTGCCAGATATTTCCACTAAGTATCCTGTCGCTTTTCAAATCGCAAATGAAGCATTTGAAATTTACCGTCAGAAGCTAGCAGATCATTTTCCTGAGGACGAAATTATTCGGATTGCTTATCATTTCATCAATGCTGAGGGCGAGAATGAAGTCCAAGTGGTTGAGTCGATTGATAAGAGGAAAGAAATTCTCAGGAATGTTGAAGAAGTTTTAACGGACTATGCAATTCAACGAACTAAAGAGAATAACCATTTCTATGATCGTTTTATGATTCATTTGAATTATTTCTTGGATTATTTAGACAGATCTAGAGATGATAACCAATCACTTCTGGATATGGAAGAACATATTAAACTATCCTATCCAAAAGCCTTCGAGATTGGTTCCAAGATCTATGATGTGATTACGCAACATACGGGTCTTGATTTGTATAAAAGTGAACGAGTTTATCTAGTTCTACATATCCAACGTTTATTGTCATAAAAATGTAATTAAAAATACATAAGGAGAATTCTATCATGAATAGAGAAGAAGTAACATTGTTAGGTTTTGAAATCGTAGCCTATGCTGGCGACGCTCGTTCAAAACTATTGGAAGCCTTGAAGGCTGCTGAAGCTGGTGATTTTGAAAAAGCGGACGATCTGGTAGAGGAAGCTGGTAGCTGTATTGCAGAGGCTCACCACGCGCAAACAAGTCTATTAACTAAGGAAGCTTCAGGTGAGGACTTAGCTTATAGTGTAACCATGATGCATGGCCAAGACCACTTGATGACAACCATCTTGTTAAAAGATTTGATGCACCACTTAATCGAACTTTATAAGAGAGGAGTTAAATAATGAACAAACTAATTGCATTTATTGAGAAAGGAAAACCTTTCTTTGAGAAATTATCTCGTAATATCTATCTTCGTGCTATTCGTGATGGTTTCATTGCAGGTATGCCTGTTATTCTCTTCTCAAGTATCTTTATCTTAATCGCCTTTGTACCAAACTCATGGGGCTTCCAATGGTCTGATGAAGTAGTGGCTCTATTGATGAAACCTTATAGCTATTCAATGGGTATTCTCGCACTTTTGCTAGCTGGTACGACTGCTAAATCATTAACAGACTCTGTTAACCGTAGCATGGAAAAAACCAACCAAATCAACTATATGTCAACTCTATTAGCTGCTATTGTTGGATTATTGATGTTGGCAGCTGATCCAATTGAAGGTGGCTTTGCAACAGGATTCCTAGGAACAAAAGGTTTGCTTTCAGCCTTCCTAGCAGCCTTTGTGACTGTAGCAATCTATAAGGTTTGTGTTAAGAACAATGTCACTATTCGCATGCCTGACGAAGTTCCACCAAATATCTCACAAGTATTTAAAGATGTGATTCCATTCACTCTATCAGTGGTTTCTCTTTATGCTCTTGATTTACTAGCTCGTCATTTTGTTGGTGCAAGCGTAGCTGAATCAATCGGTAAATTCTTTGCTCCATTATTCTCTGCAGCTGATGGTTACCTAGGTATTACCATTATCTTTGGTGCCTTTGCCTTCTTCTGGTTTGTTGGTATCCATGGTCCATCTATCGTTGAACCAGCTATCGCAGCTATTACCTATGCCAATGCCGAAGTCAACTTGAACCTTCTCCAACAAGGTATGCACGCTGACAAGATTCTTACTTCTGGTACACAAATGTTTATCGTTACCATGGGTGGTACTGGTGCGACACTGGTTGTTCCATTCATGTTCATGTGGTTAACAAAATCAAAACGTAACCGTGCAATCGGACGTGCTTCAGTAGTTCCAACTTTCTTTGGTGTAAATGAACCAATCTTGTTTGGTGCACCGCTTGTTTTGAACCCAATCTTCTTCATTCCATTTATCTTTGCTCCAATTGCAAACGTATGGATCTTTAAGTTCTTTATCGAAACACTTGGCATGAACTCATTTACTGCCAACCTTCCATGGGTTACTCCTGGACCTTTGGGGATTGTCCTTGGAACAAACTTCCAGTTCTTATCATTCGCTCTTGCTGCCCTTCTAATTGTGGTTGACGTTGTCATTTACTATCCATTCCTTAAGGTCTATGATGAACAAATTCTTGAAGAAGAGCGTTCAGGTAAATCTAATGATGAATTGAAAGACAAAGTTGCTGCAAACTTCAACACTGCAAAAGCGGATGCTATTCTTGAAAAAGCGGGTGTAGAAGCAGCACAAAATAAAATCACTGAAGAAACAAATGTCCTCGTTCTCTGTGCTGGTGGAGGTACAAGTGGTCTCCTTGCAAATGCTTTGAACAAGGCAGCTGCAGAATACAATGTTCCTGTGAAAGCAGCAGCAGGTGGCTATGGTGCTCACCGTGAAATGTTGCCAGAGTTTGATCTTGTTATCCTTGCCCCTCAAGTTGCTTCAAACTTTGAAGATATGAAAGCAGAAACAGATAAACTCGGTATTAAACTTGCCAAGACAGAAGGCGCTCAATACATCAAATTAACTCGTGATGGAAAAGGTGCTCTAGCATTTGTACAAGCGCAATTCGATTAACGATAGGGACTCTGAAAAGTCTCCTATCGTTACGGAAATCGCTATAGCGAATTTCCTAATCGCCTTGTTAATTCGTCGGTAAAAAGATATCGTTTTTACCTCCTCATGTCACAATTCGGTGACTTGGTACAAGAAGTGAGATGGAGAAGGATGGCTCACTGACTCCTCTCCTCTCACTTTTACTTTATTTTAAATCAAGAAATAGGTGAAAAAAATGACAAAAACACTTCCAAAAGACTTTATTTTCGGTGGCGCAACAGCTGCCTATCAAGCAGAAGGTGCTACACATACTGATGGTAAAGGACCAGTAGCGTGGGATAAATATCTCGAAGATAACTACTGGTACACTGCAGAACCAGCCAGTGATTTTTACAATCGATACCCAGTTGACCTCAAGCTAGCAGAAGAGTATGGTGTTAATGGTATTCGAATTTCTATTGCTTGGTCACGTATTTTCCCAACCGGTTACGGTCAAGTAAATCAGAAAGGTGTCGAGTTTTATCATAATTTATTTGCAGAGTGTCACAAACGTCATGTTGAGCCTTTTGTAACTCTTCATCACTTTGACACGCCAGAAGCTCTCCACTCAAATGGGGACTTCTTAAACCGTGAAAATATTGAACACTTTGTAGACTACGCTGCCTTCTGTTTTGAAGAATTTCCAGAAGTAAACTATTGGACGACCTTTAATGAAATTGGGCCGATTGGTGATGGTCAATATTTAGTTGGTAAATTCCCTCCAGGTATCCAGTACGACCTTGCCAAAGTCTTTCAATCACACCATAATATGATGGTGTCTCATGCGCGTGCGGTAAAATTATATAAAGAGAAAGGCTATAAAGGTGAAATTGGTGTTGTTCATGCCCTGCCAAGCAAGTATCCTTTGGATCCTAAAAATCCAGCAGATGTTCGCGCTGCTGAGTTGGAAGATATCATTCATAATAAATTTATCTTGGATGCAACTTATCTTGGACACTATTCAGATGAAACGATGGAAGGTGTCAACCATATCTTATCAGTCAATGGTGGTAGCTTGGATCTTCGTGAAGAAGATTTCGAAGTATTAGAAGCAGCAAAAGATTTGAACGATTTCCTTGGTATTAACTATTATATGAGTGACTGGATGGAAGCTTGCGATTGTGAAACAGAAATCATCCATAACGGTAAAGGTGAGAAGGGAAGCTCTAAATACCAAATCAAAGGTATTGGTCGTCGCGTAGCACCTGATTATGTACCACGTACGGACTGGGATTGGATTATCTACCCTCAAGGTTTGTATGATCAAATCATGCGTGTGAAGAAAGATTATCCTAACTACAAGAAAATCTACATCACTGAAAATGGTCTTGGATATAAAGATGAGTTCGTTGATAACACTGTTTACGATGATGGTCGTATTGATTATGTAAAACAACACTTGGAGGTCTTGTCAGATGCGATTGCAGATGGAGCTAATGTAAAAGGTTACTTCATTTGGTCATTAATGGATGTCTTCTCATGGTCAAACGGTTATGAAAAACGTTACGGTCTCTTCTATGTAGACTTTGAAACTCAAGAACGTTATCCGAAGAAATCAGCTCATTGGTACAAGAAAGTAGCGGAAAGTCAGATTATAGATTAAACTGTAGATAAAAATCCCCACCAATCGGTGGGGATCCTTTTATGGTTTAGAAAGAATAATTTTTGTTTGTTTCGAAAGTTGTTCAAACGTTTCTTTGCTCAGTTTAGAGTCTGAAACGATGGTATCAATATCAGAGATATTGTAGAAGGTATAAAAATCAAATTTATTGAACTTACTATTGTCAGCTAGTAAGTATTTTTTATTGGAATTATTGAGGGCGATGCGTTGAGATTCACCTTCCTCTTCGCTAAAGGTCGCAATCGCATTGTCTTTAATACCATTACAGCTAACGAAGGCTTTAGAAAATTGGAGATTGGCTAAGTTTTGCAAGGTTAGTGTTCCTACAAATGCTCCAGTAATAGAGCGATAGTTTCCACCAATTAAAATCAAATCTGTTAGTTTTCGTTCGTTTAGGATGAGAAAGACTGGTAAACTGTTTGTTACAACACGAATATTATCAATTGGAAGTTCACGGGCAAAAGATTCCAATGTTGTTCCTGGGCCGATAAAAATGGTTTCCCCTTCATCGATTAAATGGCCTGCAAAACGGCTGATTTCTTGTTTTTCTGCAATTTGTAAGCTTTGTTTTTCAATATTGGAACGTTCATTATTTAAAATAGAACCTGTGCGAATTTTCTCAGCTCCTCCGTGCACTCGAACAAGTAAATCCTTGTCAGCTAACTCTTGCAAGTAGCGTCTAGCAGTCATATCTGACACATCCAAGCGAGTCATGATTTCTTTTACAGTAATAGTTCCCTTTGTATTTACCGTTTCTAGAATATTATCTAGTTTTTCCTGCTTTAACATCGTTATCACCTCTATTTCTATTACTATTTTATCATAAAGTGTTCAATCAATCAATTTAAAAAACAAAAGAAAACAAAAACAAAAATATCATGGTTGTTTTAAACAAGCCATGATATTTGTTATCACATATAAAATAGATGATATTAGTCCAAACCGTAGTTGTAATCATCGTCTTGCATGGCTTCAACTTCGCCAAGAAGGTAACCATTTCCGACTTGAGAGAAGAAGTCGTGGTTGGAAGTTCCTGTTGAAATACCGTTCATAACGATTGGGTTGACATCATCCGCTGAGTCTGGGAAGAGTGGATCTTGTCCCAGGTTCATGAGTGCCTTGTTAGCATTGTAGCGAAGGAAGGTTTTAACTTCTTCCGTCCAACCAACACCGTCATAGAGGCTTTCTGTGTAGCCTTCTTCATTCTCGTAAAGAGTGTAGAGCAGGTCGTACATCCAATCTTTGAGTTTTTCTTGCTCTTCTTCAGGCAATTCATTGAAACCAAGTTGGAATTTGTAACCGATGTAAGTTCCGTGAACAGACTCGTCACGAATAATTAATTTGATGATTTCCGCAACGTTGGCAAGTTTGTTATTACCAAGGTAGTAGAGCGGTGTGAAGAAACCAGAGTAGAAGAGGAATGTTTCAAGGAAGACGCTGGCTACTTTCTTTTCAAGTGGGCTACCGTTTAGGTAGATTTCGTTGACGATCTCAGCCTTCTTTTGTAGGTAAGGATTGGTATTGGTCCATTCGAAAATTTCTTCAATCTCAGCCTTTGTATTCAAGGTAGAAAAGATTGATGAATAAGATTTTGCGTGGACAGATTCCATAAATTGGATGTTATTGAAAACAGCTTCTTCATGGGGAGTACGGATGTCTGCGCGAAGGGCTTGAACCCCAGTTTCAGATTGCATGGTGTCGAGAAGGGTTAAACCACCAAAGACTTTTCCTACCAAGTCTTTTTCTACATTTGATAGCTTTCTCCAGTCATCCAAGTCATTTGACAAGGGAATACGTGTATCAAGCCAGAATTGCTCCGTCAGTTTTTCCCAAGTTGATTTGTCGATGACATCTTCGATGGCATTCCAGTTAATGGCTTTGTAGTAAGTTTCCATTTGAAATCTCTTTCTGTGTTTAGTATTGCGAACTCACGATCATTTCTATTTTATCATAATTCTAGAGGAGTATCGCACAAAAAGTCGGAAGCCCGACTTTTTGTTATTTCATAGTATAGATGCTTATTCCAGTCTAGTTTAGCAGGGTGAATGAATCACTAATCTGAGAAAAAGGAGTTTTCTCAAGCAAAGATTAAATCACACAGCTTTCACATTGGTTGGCACCGACTTCTCCACCATCATCTGTAAAGGTACGGACGTAGTAGATAGACTTGATACCCTTGTTAAAGGCATAGTTACGAAGGATTGATAAGTCACGTGTCGTTTGTTTGTTTTCTTTCTTCCATTCGTAAAGACCTTTTGGAATGTCACTACGCATAAAGAGAGTAAGTGAAAGTCCTTGGTCCACGTGCTCAGTCGCAGCAGCGTATACATCAATCACCTTACGCATATCCATGTCGTAGGCAGAAGTGTAGTAAGGAATGGTTTCTGTTGACAAGCCAGCTGCAGGGTAGTAGATTTTACCGATTTTCTTTTCTTGACGTTCTTCGATACGTTGCGTAATCGGGTGGATAGAAGCAGAAACGTCATTGATATAGCTGATAGAACCATTTGGCGCTACAGCAAGACGGTTTTGGTGGTAAAGTCCATCTGCTTGAATCTTATCGCGAAGTTCAGCCCAGTCAGCAGCGCTTGGGATAAAGACATCTTTGAAGAGTTCTTTAACACGGTCTGATTTTGGAACAAATTCGCCAGTCACATACTTGTCGAAGTAGCTTCCGTTAGCATAGTCTGATTTTTCAAAGTTGTGGAAGGTGATACCACGTTCACGAGCAATATTGTTTGACTCAACTAAAGTCCAGTAGTTCATAAGCATAAAGTAGATGCTTGTAAACTCAACCGACTCGGGCGACCCATACTCAATCAGTTGTTGGGCAAGGTAGCTATGAAGTCCCATGGCACCAAGACCAAAGGTATGAGCTTGGCTATTTCCGTGGTCGATGGTAGGAACAGCTACGATATGTGAACTATCTGTAACGAAAGTAAGGGCACGAACCATAGCACGGATTGAGCGACCAAAGTCAGGTGAAGTCATCATGTTAACCACGTTGGTTGAACCAAGGTTACATGAAACATCTGTTCCCATTTGAAGGAATTCTTGAGCATCGTTGATCAAGCTTGGTTCTTGGACTTGAAGAATTTCAGAACACAAGTTACTCATGATAATCTTTCCATCAACAGGATTTGCACGGTTAGCCGTATCAATGTTGACGACATAAGGGTAGCCAGATTCTTGTTGCAATTTAGAGATTTCAGTTTCCAAATCACGCGCCTTGATTTTTGTCTTGCGGATATTTGGATTTGCGACCAATTCATCGTATTTTTCAGTGATATCGATGTAGTTAAATGGCACACCGTATTCAAGCTCTACAGAGTACGGGCTGAAGAGGTACATTTCTTCATTTTTACGTGCTAATTCGTAGAATTTATCAGGTACCACCACACCAAGTGAAAGGGTCTTTACACGAACTTTTTCATCGGCGTTTTCTTTCTTAGTTGAAAGGAAGGCAATGATATCAGGGTGAAAGACATTGAGGTAAACAACCCCAGCACCTTGACGTTGACCCAATTGGTTGGAGTAAGAGAAGCTATCTTCGAAAAGCTTCATAACAGGAACGACCCCAGAAGCTGCTCCTTCATAACCCTTGATAGGTGCTCCAGCTTCACGAAGGTTGCTGAGGGTAATTCCCACACCACCACCGATACGTGAAAGTTGAAGGGCAGAGTTGATAGAACGTCCGATAGAGTTCATATCATCCGTTACTTGGATCAGGAAGCAAGATACCAACTCCCCACGACGAGCACGACCAGCATTCAAGAAGGAAGGAGTAGCCGGTTGGTAGCGTTGGTGGATGATTTCATTAGCAATATCGATTGCAACAGATTCATTCCCATCAGCGAAATAAAGGGCGTTAAAGAAGACACGGTCTTCCATACTTTCAAGATAGTATTCACCGTCGTTAGTCTTTAAAGCATATTGATTATAAAACTTATAAGCTGCCATGAAAGACTTGAATTGGAAGTTTTGGTCTTTGATAAATTGTGACAATTCTTCCAAAAATTCTGGACGGTATTTCTTGATAAAGGCTGTTTCGATGTAGTTGTGTTCAATGAGATAGTTGATTTTATCTTTGATTGAATCAAAAGCCATAGTGTTTGGAACTACATTTTCTTTAAAGAAGGCATCCAAGGCTTCTTTATCTTTATGAAGCATGATTTGTCCATTGACAGGACGGTTGATTTCGTTATTGAGACGGAAGTAAGTCACGTCTTCAAGATGTTTTAATCCCATAAAATTTCCCTTATCTAATTACAAAAGAAAGGCCTCTAAGTTAGCCCTAGAAGCAGTTTCTTCTGGATGATGTACTAAGATTATGCTAATTGTTTCAGTTTTCCTGGTTGGAAACCTGAAAAGACTTCAGTTGGTGTTTGGATAACAGGAGCTGCGCTGAAACCGAGCTCTTTAACTTGATCGATGTACTCAGGTTGCTCATCAAGGTTGATTTCACGATAAGCGACATTATTACTGTCCAAGAAACGCTTGGTCATCTTACATTGGACACAGTTGTTTTTAGAATAAACGGTTACCATTGTGTAACTCCTCTTTAAAATTTAATACTATCCTAGTATATCAGAAAATAAATTTTTGTCAATGATTTAAAACTAAATATAGTGGTCTGTTTTTGCACATGACTTTACAAAACACAATATGTAGTGTTTTATTTGTAAAATAGTGATAATTGTCCTATGAGTTGTTTTTTGAAAAACTATATCCTGTGTTTTGTTATTCGATATGGAAGATTTTCAGCAAGTTATCTGAAAGGAAATCGAATAAATCCCATAAAATGCTTGAAAAAAATCCTAGAAGATGATATAATACCAAATTGTAAGGGTTATCACATATAACTCAAAAAAGAAAGAACAAAAGGAGAGTCAAACTATGGCTTCTAAAGATTTCCACGTAGTGGCAGAAACAGGTATTCACGCACGTCCAGCAACATTGTTGGTACAAACTGCTAGCAAATTTGCTTCAGATATCACTCTTGAGTACAAAGGTAAATCAGTTAACCTTAAATCAATCATGGGTGTTATGAGTCTTGGTGTTGGCCAAGGTGCTGACGTAACTATCTCAGCTGAAGGTGCGGATGCAGATGACGCTATCGCTGCAATCTCAGAAACAATGGAAAAAGAAGGATTGGCATAAGGAAAATGACAGAAATGCTTAAAGGAATCGCAGCATCTGACGGTGTTGCAGTTGCAAAAGCATATCTACTCGTTCAACCGGATTTGTCATTCGAGACTGTTTCAGTCGAAGATACAAACGCAGAAGAGGCTCGTTTGGATGTTGCTCTTGAAGCTTCTCAAAACGAGCTTTCTCTTATCCGTGAGAAAGCTGTAGGTACGCTTGGTGAAGAAGCGGCTCAAGTTTTTGACGCTCATTTGATGGTTCTTTCTGACCCAGAATTGATTGGTCAGATTAAAGAAACAATCCGCGCTAAGAAAGTCAATGCTGAAGCAGGTCTTAAAGAAGTGACTGACATGTTCATCACTATCTTTGAAGGTATGGAAGACAACCCATACATGCAAGAACGTGCAGCGGATATCCGCGATGTGACAAAACGTGTATTGGCAAACCTTCTTGGTAAAAAATTGCCAAACCCAGCTTCTATCAATGAAGAAGTAATCGTAATTGCGCATGACTTGACACCATCTGATACAGCTCAATTGGACAAAAACTTTGTAAAAGCTTTTGTAACTAATATTGGTGGACGTACAAGCCACTCAGCTATCATGGCACGTACACTTGAAATTGCAGCTGTATTGGGAACAAATAACATCACTGAAGTGGTGAAAGACGGTGATATCCTTGCCGTTAACGGAATCACTGGTGAAGTCATTATCAACCCAACAGATGAACAAGCGGCAGAATTTAAAGCAGCTGGTGAAGCTTATGCTAAACAAAAAGCTGAATGGGCACTTTTGAAAGATGCTCAAACAGTGACTGCTGACGGTAAACACTTCGAGTTGGCTGCTAACATCGGTACTCCAAAAGACGTTGAAGGTGTTAACAACAACGGTGCAGAAGCTGTTGGACTTTACCGTACAGAGTTCTTGTACATGGATTCTCAAGATTTCCCAACTGAAGACGAACAGTATGAAGCATACAAGGCTGTTCTTGAGGGAATGAATGGTAAACCAGTGGTTGTTCGTACAATGGATATTGGTGGAGATAAGGAACTTCCTTACTTCGATATGCCACACGAAATGAACCCATTCCTTGGATTCCGTGCCCTTCGTATCTCTATTTCTGAAACTGGAGATGCAATGTTCCGTACACAAATCCGTGCCCTTCTTCGTGCTTCTGTTCATGGTCAATTGCGTATCATGTTCCCAATGGTTGCCCTCTTGAAAGAATTCCGTGCAGCTAAAGCAGTTTATGAAGAAGAAAAAGCAAACCTTCTTGCAGAAGGAGTTGCAGTTGCGGATGACATCCAAGTTGGTATCATGATTGAAATCCCTGCAGCGGCTATGCTTGCAGACCAATTTGCTAAAGAAGTTGACTTCTTCTCAATTGGTACAAACGACTTGATCCAATACACAATGGCAGCAGACCGTATGAACGAGCAAGTTTCATACCTTTACCAACCATATAACCCATCAATCCTTCGCTTGATCAACAACGTTATCAAGGCAGCTCACGCTGAAGGTAAATGGGCTGGTATGTGTGGTGAGATGGCTGGTGACCAAAAAGCTGTTCCACTTCTTGTCGGAATGGGCTTAGATGAGTTCTCTATGTCAGCAACATCAGTCCTTCGTACACGTAGCTTGATGAAGAAATTGGACACTGCTAAGATGGAAGAGTACGCTAACCGTGCCCTTACAGAGTGCTCAACAATGGAAGAAGTTCTTGAACTTCAAAAAGAATACGTTAACTTCGATTAATGTCATTAACCTTGTAACCTAGTTGCAAGGTTTTTTGACGCATTTGGGGAAAGTATAGTCTTATAAAGTCCACTTTTCAATGAGTCAGAGGCATGATATAATAGGAGGAAACAAATAGAATAAGAGAGAAATAATGTCTAAAGAAATTGATATTGAGTATTACCATCAGCTAGCCTTACAAAAGCAGAAGGAGCATCGTAAAGTTTTAGCCAATTTAAAGAAAAAGCCACCAAAAAATCTAGATAAGATAGCCCAGCAGATTCACCAAGAAGTTTTTGCAGAAATTGATTGCACTGCCTGTGCCAACTGTTGCAAGACATTGGGGCCTGACTTTAAAGAAGCAGATATTACTCGTATTGCTAAGTACTTTAAGATGAAATTACCTGCTTTTGAAGCGGAGTTTCTGCAGGTAGATAAAGATGGGGATAAGGTTTTCAAATCCATGCCCTGCCCCTTTTTAGGAGGAGATAATCTCTGTTCCATTTATGATGTTCGTCCAAAGGCCTGTCGAGAGTTCCCCCATACAGACCGTAAAAAAATCCATCAAATCAATCATTTGACAATTAAGAATACCTTGACCTGTCCAGCAGCCTATCTCTTTGTTGAAAAATTAAAGGATAAGTTGTAGAAATTTGTGACTTTAAATCTTGTACAAAGATTACAGGAGAAAAAATTCTCATAATAACTAGCAATATGAAAGGAGAACTTCTATGCCTAGACCAAAAACAAAAGAGGAACTAGTATTAGCCTCTAAGGAGAATTATGAAAAGCTAAACCTTTTCATCTCTAAACTAAGTGAAGAAGAGTTGCAGACTCCTTTTGATTTTTCAAGAGACCAAAAGAAAAAGGAAGCGCACTGGAAAAGAGATAAAAATCTACGGGATGTCCTGATCCATCTTTATGAATGGCAGCAGTTACTTTTGATCTGGGTACATTCTAATCAAAAGGGTCATGAGAGACCTTTTCTCCCTGAGTCTTATAATTGGAAAACTTATGTAGAAATGAATGTCGCTTTTTGGAAAAAGCACCAGAAAACGTCGCTAGAAGAAGCGACTAGGCTCTTAAATCAATCACATAGAGAGGTTTTAGAGTTGATAGAAGTTTTTAGCGATGACGAACTCTTTACCAAAGGCATCTATAAGTGGACAGGTGGGACAAGTCTAGGTTCCTACTTTGTCAGTAGCACGTCAAGCCACTATGATTGGGCTCTGAAAAAACTCAAAGCTCATCAGAAGAATTGTAAGGTGTAGATGAACTCTTTGAAATAGAAAGAATGAATTCTTTTAAACATGGGATAAGATTAAAAGGGCTATTAAGTGATGTAGCCCTTTTGAGTTATACAAGAAAATTACCATGCAAAAGCTGGCGTTGGAGCATGTAGCGCTTCTAACCACTGTTTATTTTTTACGGGGCAGAGAGTTACGGATATACCTGCCATATCTAGACTGGTCATAAATGTTCCTGATTTTATAAAGGTAATAGTGACTCCTTCAATTTCTAAGAGTTGAAGAAGATCATTGATAAATATGCCCATTTCTAGATTGGTAGTAGTACCTAGATTATTTACAAGTAATATGAATTGATCTCCTTTTTTCCAGTGATAGTGCAATCTTAATTTGCTTATAATTTCATTTGCAAGGATTTCCGAAGATTGAAATGGGACGATACGATAGCCTTCTTCGCCATGTATTCCTATGCCATAGGAAATATTTCCTTCTTCCAAGTTAAATAGTGGAAGGGTGGTTTGCGGTAGACTAGCTGATTTCGTTGCAAAGCCAATTGTTGCGATTTCGGGAGCAAGCTGATGACCTAAATCAGTTAGTTGCTCTATGTCGGCACCATTTTGAGCTGCAAATCCTAGGATTTTATGAAGTAAGATTGTCCCTGCAAGCCCTCTTCCTCTAATTTGAAATCTATTGTGAGGTTCAATTGAAATATCGTCGTGTGCTAGACTATAGCCGACTTTAATTCCTTCTTTTCTAGCAGTGTTAATGGCCGAGCTAAATTCTTTGATGTCTGCTTCGAAATTTTTTACAATGATGAAGACACCTTGACCATTGTTTAAAAAACGAATGGACTCTAAGATTTCAGTTCTTGTAGGAGGAGTAAATAATTGGCCATAGATAGCAGCAGTAAGCATTCCTTTTCCAACATATCCAATATGAGCAGGTTCGTGACCGGAACCTCCACCCGACAATATTGGAACCTGATGAGGATTGCGATTTTTTTGATAGACTAATGGTAAGGTAGGGTGTTTTTCTAATTCAGGATGACTGCTGACAGTTGCTGAAATGTAACTTGAAATAATTTTCTGTTTATGATTTGAAATAAATGTCATTGTGGTCTCTTTCCAATAATTGTCATGATTAGAAAGTCTGGTTGTGGAACTGGACTTTTTTTATTGACGTAAGCCTTCACGATTTCTGCTAGAGCATGTGAATGATAGTCTAACAAAAAACAAGTATAAGCAGATGAATCGATATCAATCTGACCGTATTCTCTTAAAATTTTTGATACAAGCAAGCGACAGTAGCTGATAAATTGGTCATAGAAGTTATTTTGCCCTTGAATATCAAAAAGTTGAATATAAAAGTCACGCTCTTGTTCGAAATAAAAAAATAATTCTTGTAATAGTTTTTGGCCCGAAATGAAGTCCAAGTTATTGGTGATATACTCGGTTAAGTCATTTTCAAATATCCAGTCTAGCAGTTCATATTTGTCAAGAAAGTGATTATAAAAGGTCTGTCTACGAATGCCAGCTGATTCCATGATATCTACAATGGAGATTTTGTCAAATTCTCTAGTAGCTAATAGGTCTCTAAATGCCTTGGCAATCCGTTTTTTTGTAATAAGTGATGATGCCATAGGAAACCTTTCTTTTACTTACTTCATTTTACCAAAAAATGTTTTAAACGGGTTTAAAAGGGGACAAATAATAGAATCTGTCCCTTATCAGCCAGCAGTAAAAAATATATAATGAAAGCGAAAACAAAGGTACATGCCGAAAGGAGTTTCTCATGAAAAAAATTATAAATGAACCGACACAAGTTGTTGATGAAATGTTGCAGGGATTGTCATTCATGCATGATGACCTGGTAGAACGCTTAGATGGTTTTGATGTCATCGTTAGAAAGGCAGAAAAGACAGGAAAAGTTGGTCTCATTTCAGGTGGAGGTTCAGGACATGAACCAAGTCATGCTGGATTTGTAGGAGAAGGAATGTTGTCTGCTGCCATTTGTGGAGCAGTCTTCACCTCACCTACTCCAGACCAAATTTTAGAAGCCATCAAGGCGGCTGATGAAGGTGCTGGAGTTTTTATGGTCATCAAGAACTATTCTGGTGACATTATGAACTTTGAAATTGCACAAGAACTTGCTGAAATGGAAGGTATTGATGTAGCAAGTGTTGTAGTCGATGATGATATTGCGGTTGAAAATAGTCTTTATACCCAAGGTCGTCGAGGTGTCGCAGGTACTATATTAGTCCATAAAATTTTGGGAGATGCGGCTCGTTCTGGTAAATCATTAGCTGAAATGAAGGACTTGGCCGATAAACTTGTGTTAGAAATTAAAACAATTGGGCTGGCCCTGTCTGGAGCAACCGTTCCTGAAGTTGGGAAACCTGGATTTGTTCTAGAAGATGATGAATTTGAATATGGAGTTGGTATTCATGGTGAGCCAGGATATAAAAAAGAGAAAATGCAACCTTCAGCACAATTGGCCTCTGAATTGGTTGAAAAACTATCTGAAGGTTTCCAACTTAAAGCTGGAGAACGCTATGGCCTTCTCATTAATGGTTTAGGAAGCACTCCTCTTATGGAGCAATATGTATTTGCAAATGATGTGGCTAAATTACTCCATGAAAAAGGTGTTGAGTTGGCATTTAAGAAAATTGGAAACTATATGACATCAATCGATATGGCTGGCTTGTCATTAACACTGATTCGATTGGCAGATGATGAGTGGTTGGATGCTCTAAATGCACCTGTTACTACCCCAGCTTGGTAAGACTCAAGGAGGAAATGTCGCATGAATGCTGAGCAAGCACTTGAATGGATGAAGCTTTTTAATGAAAAGATTCAAGAACAGAAAGATTACCTTAGTGAGCTAGACACCCCTATAGGAGATGGAGACCACGGTGGAAATATGGCGCGTGGCATGGCTGCAGTTATGGAAAACTTAGAAGGAAAGAAATTTGAGACCAGCAGTGATGTGTTTAAGCTTGTCTCAATGCAACTACTGAGTAAGGTAGGCGGTGCTTCTGGTCCCTTGTATGGCTCTGCTTTTATGGGCATGGCCAAGGCTGATGCAAATTCGAAAATAGAGGAAATCTTACAAAGCGGTTTGGATATGATTGTCAAACGTGGGAAAGCAGAAGTTGGAGAAAAGACAATGGTTGATGTTTGGACTCCTGTTATTGCTGCTTTGTCTGCTGGTCAATTGACTCAAGAGGTTATTGATAAGGTAGTGAATGCTACCAAAGATTTACTTGCAACTAAAGGAAGGGCATCTTATGTAGGAGAACGTTCTCTTGGACATATTGATCCTGGATCATTCTCATCAGGATTACTCTTTACTGCTCTTTTAGAAACTGGGGTGGTTTGATGGGAAGTATTGGTCTTGTTATCGTTTCACATTCCAAAAACATTGCAGAAGGTGTTGTTGAACTGATTAGTGAAGTAGCTAAAGATGTTCCGATTACTTATGTAGGAGGAACCGAAGATGGAGGAATTGGAACAAGTTTTGATCAAGTAGATAGGGTTATTTCTGAAAATCCAGCAGATACTTTATTAGCCTTTTTTGACCTAGGTTCTGCTAAAATGAACTTAGAAATGGTGGCTGATTTCAGTGATAAAAGTATCATGATCAATAGGGTTCCAATTGTAGAAGGTGCCTATACTGCAGCAGCTCTTCTTCAGGCTGGTGCAGAACTGTCAGTTATTCAAACACAGTTGGCGGAGCTTGAAATAAATAAATAAGAAATTTTACTATAACTCTTTTTATAGGCGGGCTATTGATTATCTCAACTATCAAATTTTAAGTAAATAATTTCAAAATCAGAAAGGGATTGCTTTAGGCAGTTCCTTTTTAATGTAAAAGGAGTGGAATCATAGCGTTTCTAAATTGTTAATACTCTTCGAAAATCAAATTCAAACCACGTCAACGTCGCCTTGCCGTACTCAAGTACAGCCTGCGGCTAGTTTCCTAGTTTGCTCTTTGATTTTCATTGAGTATAATAATTCAAAACTGATTGTGATGGGACTATTCTAGCTTTAGAATTGCTTAAAAATTAACATTTAAGTCTATCAATAGCTTAGAATAGCGCGAAAACATTTAGTTTATAGGAATTCTAGGTCTAGAATTACATAGATATTTATGAAGTTAGGGTGTTCGATAGTTAGGATTGTTCTATTCTGAAAGATTTGAGCTGTCAATTGTATAGGATAGTGTTATTCTATGTTAGATTCCAGTAAAAATGATTGGATAAATAATATTAAAGAAAAATCAAAATCATAATTTTGTTTAATATGGTATAATATTTCTAATAATTTAAACATAATGAGGTAGTAATTTATGGATGAAGTTTTATTTTTTGGAGAAGATGACTTCGATATTCTTGATATTGATGGTTATGAACTAAAACCCTCATCGTTTTTTAATAAGTTACCAGAAATAGCTAAACCATTAGTTAAAAATGCAAATAAAATCTTATCTGAAGTAGAAAGAATGTTATATTCTGCTCCAGCCTTTATCAATGTTGTCCAATCTAGTATACCTGAAGAGGTTTTTCAGGCAATTCTTTCTCCAGAACAACGGGAACAAATTGCTCAAGGAGTGTTAAAATTAATGACAAAGAAAGATGGCTCTCTCTTGGCTGTATTAGTAAACACTAATACTAATAAAGTCATTGGAAATGTACCATTGAAATCTGTTAAGTTGACACCAGAATTAAATAAAGCGTTAGCCGATTATTCGTCACAAATTCAAATGGCTCAGATTGCAGAGGAGATTCAAAATGTACAATATGCTATTGAGGACGTCAGAAAAGGACAGGAGTCAGATAGACTTGCACTAGCCTATAGTTGTCAACAGAAACTCTTGCAAGCTAGAGAGATATCAGATCCAAACATTAGAACAATGATGTTACTGCAAGTTATTTCAGATGCAGAAGATAGTAGAAATCTCTTAATGCTTAGTCAAAAATCAAATGTAAATTTTATCAAAGAACAACCAGATTCTACTTGGGGTAAGTTATTAAAAGGGGATAAACCAGATAAAATTGAAGCTCGTATGAATGAGATTAGAGATGGATTAGCAGCTGTTAATATCGTTTCACTATCAGCAGCAATAGCCTATAATGAGTTGGGCGAGAAAAAGCTGCTCAAAAAAGTTTGGATTACTTTGGGAAATTTATTAACGAAACTTATCTCAGTTCTCAGGAATTAGTAGAGAGACTTGATTTACTTGATCCTTCTCCTACAAATTACTGGACAAAAGAATTGCCAAAAATTGAAACTTCGATAATGAAATTACCAAATAAACCAGAATCTATTGAGACAGAGGTGCTAGAATGAAAGAAATAAAAAAATGCAAGACATGTACTAGGGATTTACCATCAAGTTATAAGCACAATAAGTGCGAATCGTGTAGAAACAAAAAAATAGATGAAGCAAAAAAGATACTTAAAGTTGTTGGACAAGTTGGAAGTGTGGTTACTCCAGTTGTAGTTGGTATGTTGATGAATAAAACTAAGAATAAGAAGAAATAAACTAATCTATTAACTACCTAGAAAGGAAAATCTCAAATTGTCCTACAAATTTCTACTCTTCGACCTTGACCACACCTTGCTTGATTTTGATGTTGCTGAGGATGTGGCTTTAACGCAACTTCTAAAAGAAGAAGGGGTTGCAGATATTCAGGCCTATAAAGACTATTACGTTCCTATGAACAAAGCTCTCTGGAAGGACTTAGAGCAAAAGAAAATTAGTAAACAAGAGCTGGTTAACACGCGCTTTTCTCGTTTATTTGCTCATTTTGGACAGGAAAAAGACGGTAGTTTTCTAGCCCAGCGTTACCAATTTTACCTTGCCCAGCAGGGGCAAACTTTTTCAGGCGCTCATGAACTCTTGGATAGCCTTATCGAGCGAGATTATGAGCTGTATGCTGCGACAAATGGCATTACTGCCATTCAGACAGGGCGCTTGGCTCAATCTGGTCTAGCACCTTATTTCAATCAAGTATTTATCTCAGAACAGCTGCAAACACAAAAGCCTGATGCTCTTTTTTATGAAAAAATCGGTCAACAGATTGCTGGATTTAATAAAGAAAAAGTCCTAATGATTGGAGATTCCCTAACCGCCGACATTCAAGGTGGCAATAATGCTGGAATTGATACGATTTGGTACAACCCTCATCACCTCGAAAATCACACACAAGCCCAGCCGACTTACGAAGTCCATTCTTACCAAGACTTGCTGGATTGTTTAGATAAACTGTAAAAAGTGGTTTCCATAACCACTTTTTGCTATAATAGAGGCAGTAAAAATGAAGGAGTTGGCTATGGAACACTCGTCTTGGCATGCTTTGATTAAGGCGCAATTACCTGAGGGTTATTTCGGGAAAATCAATCAGTTTATGGAGCAGGTCTATGCTCAGGGAACTGTTTATCCGCCCAAGGAAAAGGTTTTTCAAGCTCTCTTGACCACACCCCTAGAAGACGTTAAGGTGGTGATTCTAGGGCAAGATCCCTATCACGGGCCAGGTCAAGCGCAGGGCTTGAGTTTTTCTGTACCTGACTCTATCCCAGCTCCGCCTTCCTTGCAAAATATCTTGAAAGAATTGTCAGATGATATCGGAGTTAAGAAATCTCATGATTTGACAGCTTGGGCTGAACAAGGAGTCTTGCTTCTTAATGCTTGTTTGACAGTTCCTGCTGGTCAGGCCAATGGTCATGCTGGTCAAATATGGGAGCCTTTTACGGATGCTGTAATTCAGGTGGTCAATCAACTAGATAAACCAGTAGTCTTTATACTCTGGGGAGCCTACGCACGCAAGAAGAAGGCCTTAGTTACCAATCCTCGTCACTTGATTATCGAATCAGCCCATCCCAGTCCTTTGTCAGTTTATAGAGGATTTTGGGGTTCCAAGCCTTTTTCCAAGGCCAATACATTCTTAAAAGAGACAGGACAAGAGCCAATCGATTGGCTTAGATAAGGAGAAAATATGCCTCAGTTAGCGACGATTTGCTACATTGATAACGGAAAAGAACTGCTCATGCTCCATCGTAATAAGAAACCTAATGATGTCCATGAAGGAAAATGGATTGGCGTGGGTGGTAAGCTAGAGAGAGGTGAGACTCCTCAGGAATGCGCGGCGCGTGAAATCCTTGAGGAAACAGGACTCAAAGCCAAGCCAGTTCTAAAAGGTGTTATCACTTTTCCTGAATTTACACCAGATTTAGACTGGTACACCTATGTTTTTAAGGTGACGGAGTTTGAGGGCGACTTGATTGACTGCAATGAGGGGACGCTAGAATGGGTTCCCTATGACGAGGTTTTGAGCAAGCCGACTTGGGAAGGTGACCATACCTTTGTCGAGTGGCTTTTAGAGGACAAACCCTTCTTTTCAGCCAAGTTTGTTTATGATGGGGATAAATTGTTGGATACTCAAGTTGATTTCTATGAATAAAGGAGAAAGCAGATGCTACTAATCAAAAATGGTCGTGTAATGGATCCCAAGTCTGGTTTGGATCAAGTGTGTGATGTCTTAGTTCAAGATGGGAAAATTATCAAAATTGCGCCTGAGATTAAAGAAGAAGGAGCAGAGATAATTGATGCTACTGGTCTTGTAGTTGCTCCTGGTTTGGTCGATATTCATGTTCATTTCCGTGAACCTGGTCAGACCCACAAGGAAGATATCCATACGGGTGCTCTAGCAGCCGCTGCAGGTGGTTTTACTACTGTCGTCATGATGGCTAATACCAGTCCAACCATTTCAGACGTGGAGACTTTGCAAGAAGTTCTCCAGTCAGCTGCCAAGGAAAAAATCAATGTCAAGACAGTTGCGACAATTACTAAGAATTTTAATGGCCAAGACTTGACTGACTTTAAGACGCTTTTAGAAGCAGGTGCCGTTGGTTTTTCTGATGACGGCATTCCGCTTGAAAGCAGTAAAGTTGTAAAGGAAGCCATGGAGGAAGCTAAAAAGCTTAATACCTTTATTAGTCTTCATGAGGAAGATCCAGGTTTGAATGGTGTTCTTGGCTTTAATGAAAATATCGCTAAAGAACATTTTCATATCTGCGGTGCGACTGGGGTGGCTGAGTATGCTATGATGGCGCGTGATGTCATGATTGCCTATGCAACTAAGGCTCATGTCCATATTCAGCATTTGTCTAAGGAAGAAAGTGTTAAAGTAGTGGAGTTTGCTCAAGGATTGGGAGCGCAAATCACAGCAGAAGTAGCGCCACAGCATTTTTCTAAGACCGAAGCGCTCCTTTTGACACAAGGAAGCAATGCTAAGATGAATCCTCCACTTCGTTTGGAATCAGACCGTCGTGCTGTGATCGAAGGTCTTAAATCAGGCGTCATCACAGTTATAGCGACTGACCATGCGCCTCACCATGCAGATGAAAAAAATGTTGAGGATATTACCAAAGCGCCATCTGGTATGACTGGCTTAGAAACCTCTCTGTCTCTCGGATTGACTTATTTGGTCGAAGCTGGTGAGTTAAGCTTGATGGAATTACTCGAAAAGATGACATACAACCCAGCCAAGCTTTACAACTTTGAAGCAGGTTACTTGACTGAGAATGGTCCAGCGGACATCACTATTTTTGATGCTAAGGCTGACCGCCTTGTGGACTCCCATTTTGCTTCGAAAGCAGCTAATTCACCCTTTATCGGTGAAACCTTAAAAGGGCAGGTTAAATATACCATCTGTAAGGGACAAATCGTCTATCAAACTTGATAGGAGTTGGAATATGAATTATTTTCGAAAACGTAGGGAGAGAAAAGCAAAATCTAATAGCGGAATTTACTGTCCCGCATCTAATCGTTCTAAAATTCAATATGAAACTAAAGAAAAAGCTGACCATGCGGTTCAATATGATAATGGAGGTTTAGTTAGAAGCTATTATTGTCGTACATGTGCGTGTTGGCATACTACTTCAAAATCTAATAACCCTCCGCTAAGTTTGAAAAACTATGGTCTGAAACTCTTTGGTTTAGATAAATCAGAATAGAAAGAGAAGTATGTATAAGACAAAGTGTTTACGAGAGAAGTTAGTATTATTTTTAAAAATTTTCTTCCCAATCCTGATTTATCAATTTGCCAATTATTCTGCATCCTTTGTTGATACGACTATGACAGGTCAATACAATACCATGGACTTGGCTGGTGTGTCTATGGCAACCAGTATCTGGAATCCTTTCTTTACATTCCTGACAGGGATTGTATCAGCCCTGGTGCCCATCATTGGTCACCACCTTGGTCGAGGCAAAAAGGAAGAAGTTGCGTCAGATTTTTACCAGTTCATCTATTTGGCCTTGGGCCTATCCGTTTTCTTGCTGGGACTGGTAGTTTTCCTGGCACCACCCGTTTTAAATCATATCGGACTAGAAGTACCAGTGGCAGCAGTAGCGGTTCGCTATCTCTGGTTTTTATCTATCGGGATTATCCCCTTGTTGCTCTTTAGTGTCATTCGTTCCTTGCTGGATTCGCTGGGCTTGACCAAACTGTCTATGTATCTCATGCTTTTGTTACTTCCTCTCAATAGTGGATTTAACTATCTTTTGATTTACGGGGCCTTTGGTGTTCCAGAACTGGGAGGTGCTGGTGCTGGTTTAGGGACTTCTTTGGCCTACTGGGTCTTGTTGGGAATTTCTGTTCTGGTTTTATTTAAACAGGAGAAGCTCAAAGACTTACACCTTGAGAAAAGAATTCCACTTAATATGGATAAAATCAAGGAAGGAGTTCGTTTAGGTCTGCCTATTGGGGGGACTGTCTTCGCGGAAGTAGCTATCTTTTCCGTGGTTGGCTTGATTATGGCTAAGTTCTCGTCCTTGATTATCGCTAGCCACCAGTCAGCCATGAACTTTTCAAGTCTCATGTACGCCTTTCCTATGAGTATCTCATCGGCTATGGCGATAGTCGTGTCTTATGAAGTGGGAGCCAAGCGATTTGATGATGCGAAAACCTATATTGGTCTAGGAAGATGGACAGCCCTTATTTTTGCGGCCTTCACCTTATCTTTCCTTTACATTTTTAGGGGAAATGTGGCTAGTCTTTATGGGAACGATCCAGAATTTATCGATTTGACAGCACGCTTTTTAACTTATAGTCTTTTCTTCCAGTTAGCAGATACTTTTGCGGCACCGCTCCAGGGAATTTTACGGGGCTATAAGGATACAGTTATTCCTTTTTACCTTGGTTTGGTTGGTTACTGGGGGGTGACACTCCCAGTAGCTATGGTATTCGACTCTCTAACAGATTTTGGAGCTTATTCTTACTGGATTGGTTTGATTATTAGTCTAATCGTGAGTGGGGCGCTCTACCGTTGGCGTTTAACGGTGATTATGAAGAAATTTGAATCTTTAGCAAAATATAAATGATAAAAAGTTTGTGAAAAAATATTCTTAGCAAGAAAATCCCTTATTCCTATAGGGTTTTCTTTTTTATTTTGTGAAATTTTCTTTAGAAAAACTTTGACGGTATTTTCCAAAAACGGTAAAATAGTAAGGTAAGAAGAAAGTTAGAAAGGCAAAAAGATGTCAACTTTAGATAAAAATAGAAAATCTAATTTTGGGGGTATTTTATAATTCTTAATTTAGGCTTTTTTAGTATCAAAAGATGTTTCATAAAATATAGACTCAATCTTTCAACTTAATCCTATTTATTACTTACTATCTACAATAAAATTGAAAAGGATGGAAAAAAGGTTGCATTTATGATATAATTTATTTTAAAGACCTTATTAGAAATCTTGAAAGAGTATTGAAAACTTAGAATGAGAAAAATTGTTATCAATGGTGGATTACCACTACAAGGTGAAATCACTATTAGTGGTGCTAAAAATAGTGTTGTGGCCTTAATTCCGGCTATTATCTTGGCTGATGATGAGGTGACTTTGGATTGTGTTCCAGATATTTCGGATGTAGCGAGTCTTGTCGAAATTATGGAATTGATGGGAGCTACTGTTAAGCGTTATGATGATGTCTTGGAGATTGATCCAAGAGGTGTTCAAAATATTCCAATGCCTTATGGTAAAATTAACAGTCTTCGTGCATCTTACTATTTTTATGGGAGCCTCTTAGGCCGTTTTGGTGAAGCGACAGTTGGTCTACCGGGAGGATGTGATCTTGGTCCTCGTCCGATTGACCTACACCTTAAGGCTTTTGAAGCTATGGGTGCCACTGTTAGTTACGAGGGAGATAACATGAAGTTATCTGCTAAAGATACAGGACTTCATGGTGCAAGTATTTACATGGATACGGTTAGTGTAGGGGCAACGATCAATACGATGATTGCTGCGGTTAAAGCGAATGGTCGTACTATTATTGAAAATGCAGCCCGTGAACCTGAGATTATTGATGTTGCAACTCTCTTGAATAATATGGGTGCCCACATCCGTGGGGCAGGAACTAATATCATCATTATTGATGGTGTTGAAAGATTACATGGAACGCGTCATCAGGTGATTCCAGACCGCATTGAAGCTGGAACATATATATCTTTAGCTGCTGCAGTTGGTAAAGGAATTCGTATCAATAATGTTCTTTACGAACACCTGGAAGGATTTATTGCTAAGTTGGAAGAAATGGGAGTGAGAATGACTGTATCTGAAGACAGCATTTTTGTCGAGGAACAGTCTAATTTGAAAGCAATCAATATTAAGACAGCTCCTTACCCAGGCTTTGCAACTGATTTGCAACAACCGCTTACCCCACTTTTACTAAGAGCGAATGGTCGTGGTACAATTGTTGATACGATTTACGAAAAACGTGTAAATCATGTTTTTGAATTAGCTAAAATGGACGCAGATATATCAACAACAAATGGTCATATTTTGTACACGGGTGGACGTAATTTGCGTGGAGCAAGTGTTAAAGCAACTGACCTACGAGCTGGGGCTGCACTAGTCATTGCTGGGCTTATGGCTCAAGGTAAAACTGAAATTACAAATATCGAGTTTATCTTACGTGGTTATTCTGATATTATTGAAAAATTACGTAATCTAGGAGCGGATATTACACTTGTTGAGGATTAAACCGTAGAGGTGTTTATGAATATTTGGACCAAATTAGCAATGTTTTCTTTTTTTGAAACGGATCGCTTGTATTTGCGTCCTTTCTTTTTTAGTGATAGTCAAGACTTCTATGAGATAGCCTCAAATCCTGAAAATTTACAATTTATTTTCCCAACTCAGGCAAGTCTGGAAGAAAGTCAATATGCATTAGCGAATTACTTTATGAAGTCCCCTTTGGGAGTATGGGCTATTTGTGACCAGAAAAATCAACAAATGATTGGTTCTATTAAATTTGAGAAGTTAGATGAAATCAAAAAAGAAGCTGAACTTGGCTATTTTTTGAGAAAAGATGCTTGGTCGCAAGGTTTTATGACAGAGGTTGTTAGAAAAATTTGTCAGCTTTCTTTTGAGGAATTTGGCTTAAAACAATTGTCCATTATTACCCACCTTGAAAATGAAGCTAGTCAACGGGTTGCCCTTAAGTCTGGATTTCGATTGATTCGTCAGTTTAAAGGAAGTGATCGCTATACAAGGAAAATGCGAGATTATCTTGAGTTTCGCTTTGTAAAGGGAGAAGTTAATGAGTAAACACCAAGAAATTCTAAGCTATTTGGAAGAATTACCCGTTGGTAAAAGGGTCAGTGTTCGTAGTATTTCAAATCATCTGGGAGTCAGTGATGGAACGGCCTATCGCGCTATCAAGGAAGCTGAAAACCGTGGAATTGTGGAGACCCGTCCTAGAAGTGGTACTATCCGTGTTAAATCTCAGAAAGTTGCTATAGAGAGATTAACTTTTGCTGAAATTGCTGAAGTGACTTCTTCTGAGGTTCTGGCTGGACAAGACGGTTTAGAGAGAGAATTTAGTAAGTTTTCAATCGGTGCCATGACTGAGCAAAATATTTTATCTTACCTTCATGATGGGGGACTCTTGATTGTTGGTGACCGGACTCGTATTCAATTATTAGCGCTGGAAAATGAAAATGCAGTTCTAGTTACAGGTGGATTTCAGGTTCATGATGATGTGCTTAAACTGGCCAATCAAAAAGGAATTCCTGTTTTAAGAAGCAAACATGACACTTTCACTGTCGCGACCATGATCAATAAAGCCCTTTCAAATGTACAAATCAAGACTGATATTCTGACAGTTGAGAAACTTTATCGTCCGAGTCATGAATATGGTTTTCTGAGAGAAACCGACACAGTCAAAGATTATTTGGACTTAGTTCGTAAGAATCGTAGCAGTCGTTTCCCTGTTATCAATCAACATCAGGTCGTTGTTGGGGTTGTTACTATGAGAGATGCGGGTGATAAGTCACCAAGTACCACAATTGATAAGGTCATGTCTCGTAGTCTATTTTTAGTTGGATTATCGACAAATATTGCCAATGTGAGTCAACGGATGATTGCTGAAGACTTTGAAATGGTACCGGTTGTTCGAAATAATCAAACCTTGCTTGGAGTTGTGACACGACGAGATGTCATGGAGAAGATGAGTCGTTCTCAAGTCTCTGCTCTACCAACTTTTTCTGAGCAGATTGGTCAAAAACTTTCTTATCACCATGATGAAGTCGTCATTACAGTGGAACCCTTTATGCTAGAGAAGAACGGTGTTTTGGCTAATGGTGTATTGGCAGAAATTCTGACCCACATGACTCAAGATTTAGTTGTGAATAGTGGTCGAAATCTCATTATTGAGCAGATGCTAATCTACTTTTTGCAGGCTGTTCAGATAGATGATATACTGCGCATTCAAGCACGTATTGTCCACCATACTAGACGATCAGCTATTATTGATTACGATATTTATCATGGTCATCAGATTGTTTCAAAAGCAAATGTGACTGTTAAAATTAATTAGAAACTAGGAGAAAAGATGATAACATTAAAATCAGCTCGTGAAATTGAAGCTATGGATAAGGCCGGTGATTTTTTAGCAAGTATTCATATCGGCTTACGTGATTTGATTAAGCCTGGCGTAGATATGTGGGAAGTTGAAGAGTATGTCCGCCGTCGTTGTAAGGAAGAAAATTTCCTTCCGCTTCAGATTGGAGTTGACGGTGCCATGATGGACTATCCTTATGCTACCTGCTGCTCTCTTAATGATGAAGTGGCTCACGCTTTCCCTCGTCACTATATTTTGAAAGATGGTGATTTGCTCAAGGTTGACATGGTTTTGGGAGGTCCTATTGCTAAATCTGACCTGAATGTCTCAAAATTAAACTTCAACAATGTGGAGCAAATGAAGAAATACACTCAGAGCTATTCTGGTGGTCTAGCAGACTCTTGTTGGGCTTATGCTGTTGGTACACCGTCCGAAGAAGTGAAAAATCTGATGGATGTAACTAAAGAAGCCATGTATAAGGGGATTGAGCAAGCTGTTGTTGGAAATCGTATCGGTGATATTGGTGCAGCCATTCAAGAATATGCTGAAAGTCGTGGATACGGTGTAGTGCGTGATTTGGTTGGTCATGGTGTTGGCCCAACTATGCATGAAGAACCAATGGTTCCCAACTATGGTATTGCAGGTCGTGGACTTCGTCTTCGTGAAGGTATGGTCTTGACCATTGAACCGATGATTAATACAGGTGACTGGGAAATCGATACAGATATGAAAACTGGTTGGGCGCATAAGACCATTGACGGTGGACTGTCATGCCAATATGAACACCAATTCGTGATTACGAAAGATGGTCCTGTTATCTTGACTAGTCAAGGCGAAGAAGGAACTTATTAAAATAAGTAAAAGTAGATTGAAGAAAAAGTGGCTCTTTGGACAATTTTCTTCAATTTTTTCTTTTATCTATAGCGAAATGAAAAAACCGAACAACTTGATTGAGAAATTCAAATCAATTTCTAACAATGTTTTAGAAAACATAGTGTACTATTAAAGAGTTTGTTTCACATAATATAATGACAAAAACAGTTAACCGTAGCAAACTTGATACAAATTTTAATATTTATAGTACAATAGGTTTAAATTCTTAAGAAAGTTGGTTCTTTATTGGAAACGATAGTCTTTTCAATCTCTGTTTTTTTAGCAGGGGTATTGTCCTTCTTTTCTCCCTGTATTTTTCCTCTGTTACCAGTTTACACTGGAATTTTGCTGGATGATCAGGAAAGTGCAAAAAGCTTCTCCTTATTTGGAAGAAAAGTCGCTTGGTCAGGCTTGATTCGAACGCTTTGCTTTATCGCAGGTATCTCTCTCATTTTCTTTATTTTAGGATTTGGTGCTGGTTACTTTGGTAATATTCTCTATGCCAATTGGTTTCGCTATACCATGGGAACAATTATTATCATTTTAGGCCTTCACCAGATGGAAATTTTTCATTTTAAGAAATTAGAGGTTCAAAAAAGCTTTACTTTTAAGAAATCAGAAGCCAATCGTTATTGGTCGGCCTTTTTACTCGGTATTACCTTTAGCTTCGGTTGGACGCCTTGTATCGGTCCAGTTTTGAGTTCTGTTTTAGCGCTTGCGGCTTCTGGAGGCAATGGCGCTTGGCAAGGTGCTATTTATACCTTGATTTACACTCTGGGGATGGCAATTCCTTTCTTGGTCTTGGCCCTAGCTTCAGGAGTCGTGATGCCTTATTTTAGTAAAATCAAGCGTCATATGATGCTACTGAAGAAAATTGGTGGTTTCCTCATTATTTTAATGGGAATTTTGTTACTATTAGGACAAGTAAATGTTCTAGCTGGAATTTTTGAATAAAGGAGAACAAATGAAAAAAATAATATTTGCTGGCTTAAGCCTCTTGTCATTAGTCGTATTGATAGCCTGTGGTGAGGAAGAGACTAAAAAGACTCAAGCAGCACAACAGCCAAAACAACAAACGACTGTACAACAAATTGCTGTTGGAAAAGATGCTCCAGATTTTACCTTGCAATCTATGGACGGTAAAGAAGTTAAGTTATCTGATTATAAGGGTAAAAAAGTCTATTTGAAGTTTTGGGCTTCCTGGTGTGGTCCATGTAAGAAAAGTATGCCTGAGTTGATGGAATTAGCTGCAAAACCAGATCGCGATTTTGAAATTCTTAGTGTCATTGCACCGGGTATTCAAGGCGAAAAAACTGTTGAGCAATTCCCACAATGGTTCCAAGATCAAGGATATAAAGATATCCCAGTTCTTTATGACACAAAAGCAACTACATTCCAAGCTTATCAAATCCGAAGCATTCCTACAGAATACCTAATTGATAGTCAAGGAAAGATTGGAAAGATTCAATTTGGTGTTATCAGTAATGCGGATGCAGAAGCAGCATTTAAAGCAATGAACTAGCATAGATAAAGAGAATCTGATTACAAATTTCATGGTATAATAGATGGTAACCGTAACGTTGCCGTCTTTTTTGTCGGCCAATAGAAAGAGAAGAGAATGTTAAAGAAAAATGATATTGTAGAAGTTGAAATTGTTGATTTGACACATGAAGGCGCAGGAGTTGCCAAGGTGGATGGTTTGGTATTCTTTGTCGAGAATGCTTTACCAAGTGAAAAAATCCTCATGCGTGTCCTCAAGGTTAATAAAAAGATTGGTTTTGGGAAGGTTGAAGAATACCTTGTTCAATCACCACACCGTAATCAAGATTTAGATTTGGCTTACCTGCGTTCAGGAATCGCGGATTTAGGTCATATTGCCTATCCAGAACAGCTCAAGTTTAAAACCAAGCAAGTTAAGGACAGTCTCTACAAGATTGCAGGAATTGCTGATATAAAGGTTGCTGAAACGCTTGGTATGGAAAATCCAGTCAAGTACCGCAATAAGGCACAGGTGCCTGTTCGTCGAGTGAATGGTATCTTGGAAACTGGATTTTTCCGTAAGAATTCTCATGACCTCATGCCTCTAGAAGATTTCTTTATCCAAGATCCTGTGATTGATGAGGTAGTAGTAGGCCTACGTGACTTGTTCCGCCGTTATGATTTGAAACCTTATGATGAAAAGGAACAATCTGGCTTGATTCGAAACCTTGTGGTGCGTCGTGGGCATTACTCAGGACAAATCATGGTTATTTTGGTAACAACTCGTCCCAAAGTTTTTCGTGTGGAACAATTGATTGAACAATTAATCAAGCAGTTTCCAGAGATTGTGTCTGTTATGCAAAATATCAACGATCAGAACACCAATGCTATTTTTGGTAAGGAATGGCGCACACTTTATGGACAAGACTTTATCACTGACCAGATGTTGGGAAATGACTACCAAATCGCTGGTCCAGCCTTTTACCAAGTCAATACTGAAATGGCTGAAAAACTTTATCAAACAGCCATTGACTTTGCTGAATTAAAAGAAGATGATGTGGTCATTGATGCCTATTCTGGTATCGGGACGATTGGCCTTTCTGTTGCGAAACACGTCAAGGAAGTCTATGGTGTTGAAGTGATTCCAGAAGCTGTTGAGAATAGTAAGAAGAATGCCCAACTGAACAATATTTCAAATGCCAACTATGTCTGTGACACAGCTGAAAACGCCATGAAGAATTGGCTCAAGGAAGGAATTCAACCAACCGTTATCTTGGTTGATCCTCCACGCAAGGGCTTAACCGAAAGCTTTATCAAGGCAAGCGCTCAAACAGGAGCTAACCGCATCGCCTATATCTCATGCAATGTCGCAACCATGGCGCGTGATATCAAACTCTACCGAGAATTGGGATATGAATTGAAGAAAGTACAGCCGGTTGATCTTTTTCCGCAGACGCACCACGTGGAGTGTGTAAGTTTGTTAGTGAAACAGAGCTAATGCTCAAAATAAAGAAACTAAAACTCCATTATTTTAAGATGAAAAACTAAATTTTTCTGTGGAGCTAAAATATTGATAGAGAACAGACCAGAATTTGATAAAATCACTTCGTTTGATGAGTTTAATAAATACTATTGGTATCGTGATGAACTTTCACAACTATGTAAATCATTAGGACTTGAATATAGAGGGACAAAACAGGAACTAAATGATATTATTGAGCAGTACTTTAAGGGGAAGTTGATTAAAAAATCATCAATAAAAAGGAAAAAGAAACGAGTAGAAGTCGTTACATTAAATACGCCCTTACTTGAATGTGGATTCTCCTTTAATGCACACTTTAGAGAATATTTCTCAACTTTAATAGGTATTTCGCCATTTAAATTTACTGCTGATATGGCGACTGCTTGGAGAAAAGTAAAAAGAGAAAATGATTTGAATTTTACAATCCAAGATATGCTAAAAGTTTATTATGGAAATTCAGATTATGCCAAGTATGATCATTCGGTTTGTCAATGGAACCAATTTTTTAAGGACTTCTGTGCAGACGAAAATAGTCGTAACTACTCAAACAAGTTAAAAGTAGCTTCTATTCTTTGGAAAGAAGTTAGAAATTCAAAAGCTGAAAAAATTTATTCAAAGAATCTTTTGATTGAATATGCTGATAAAATAAAAGAGTATGACAAGTAGAAACGCCATCTCACTTGGTGGCGATAGTGATACACTTGCTGCAATAACTGGTAGCATTGCAGAGGCAGCTTATGGTATTCCTGGTTGGATTAAGGATAAGGCCTATTCTTACTTGGATGAACTCTTAAAAGATGTAGTTATGCGATGGGAAAATAGAATAAAATTATATTAATCTCCAGTACGTCAGATTTCTCTTTTCTGAGTTTTCATTATATAATAGCATTATATGTAATGGTAAATGTAGCTACGCTAACATTTCTATTTAAAAATTAAGGAGTATTATCAATGAAAAAAGCAATGGTAATTATCAACCCTACTTCTGGTGGCGAGAAGGCTTTGGATCACAAAGATAAGCTGGAAAATAAAGTAAAAGAATACTTTGAGCACGTGGAAACCAAAATTACCGAAAAGGCGCTGGATGCAACACATTTTGCTGAAGAAGCTTCTCGTGAGAAGTACGATGCAGTGGTTGTGTTTGGTGGAGATGGGACTGTCAACGAAGTCATTTCTGGTATTGCTGAGAGAGACTACATTCCTAAGTTGGGTATTATCCCTGGGGGTACGGGTAACCTCATTACGAAACTGTTGGAAATCAATCAAGACATCGATGGCGCGATTGATGAACTGGATTTTGATTTAACCAATAAGATTGATATTGGTAAAGCAAATGATAACTATTTTGGTTACATCTTTAGTATCGGTTCTCTTCCAGAGGCGATTCACAATGTTGAAATCGAGGACAAGACAAAATTCGGTATTTTAGCCTATGCTGTTAATACTATGAAGTCTGTCATGACGGATCAGGTCTTTAACATTAAGGTTGAGACAGAAAATGGAAATTATGTTGGTGAAGCAAGCCATGTTTTGGTTCTCTTGACAAATTACTTCGCTGACAAAAAAATCTTTGAAGAAAACAAAGATGGATATGCTAACATTTTGATTTTAAAAGACGCATCTCTATTCTCCAAATTATCCGTCATTCCTGATTTACTAAAAGGCGATGTTGTCGCAAATGATAATATCGAATATATCAGAGCACGTAATATTAAGATTTCTTCAGATAGTGAATTGGAGTCAGATGTTGATGGCGATAAGTCGGATAACCTTCCTGTAGAAATCAGGGTACTGGGCCAACATATTGAAGTATTTTCAAAACCGAAAGAGTAGAAAATAAAAATTAGTTTATTATTCACAACGAAATTAAGTTCTATATCAACGATTGGAGGAGGAATGGATTCTCTATTTGATGAATTTCGAACAATCTGTTCTCATTTAAACAAAGTTGAAATCACACCGACGCTCATGGGGTCTTTGGGTTTTGAATACCGTTCAAATGAAGAATGGGGGCCGTCTGACATTGACATTCATGTGCCTGGTGACTCTAGAGGTTGGGAAGCTCCTGACCATCTCAGAATCTATGACTGGGACAAGATAATGAAAGTGATGAATCACTTAGGTTACGCCTTAATAGATATTCATGAGCATGAATTCCAAAAAGATGGTCTGAGTGTTGAATTCGGAAGTATCGATTCTTTATCTGATTTTGCAGGAGTTTCGGAATCGGATATAGAGTTGATTCATCTCGAAAACATCACTTTTCGCGTTCCAAGTTTGGAACAGTTTTTAAGCATTTACAAGGCTTCTTCCCAAGATTCTTATCGAAATGAGCACAATAACAATAAGGATTTTAAAAAAATTGAGTGGCTGGAAAGACATTTGTAAATCATCATTTGAAAAGTAGCAAGTTGTAAGACTAGCTGCTTTTTTATTTATAGAACCAAACCACTAGAATCTACGGACAAGCCTTGAAAATAAAATACGAAAGTAGTATACTAGAATCACAATTATAAAAACGTTTGCGTAAAATTTGAATTAAAACGTTAGGAGACAAATATAGTGGAATTAACAGCCATTTACCACAGACCAGAGTCGGAGTATGCTTATCTTTATAAAGATAAGACAGTGCACATTCGTATCCGGACCAAGAAAGATGACATTGAAAGCATCAACTTGCATTATGGTGACCCTTTTATCTTTATGGAGGAGTTTTATCAGGATACAAAAGAAATGGCCAAGATAACTTCTGACGCCATCTTTGATTATTGGCAGGTTGAAGTATCAGTTGACTTCGCACGTATCCAGTATCTCTTTGAAATTACGGATACAGAAGGTCAAAGTATTTTGTATGGTGATAAAGGTTGTGTGGAAAATTCTCTAGAAAATCTCCATGCTATTGGGAATGGATTTAAGTTGCCCTATCTTCATGAGATTGATGCCTGCAAGGTTCCTGACTGGGTTTCAAATACGGTATGGTATCAGATATTTCCTGAGAGATTTGCTAATGGAAATGCTCGATTAAACCCAGAAGGGACATTAGACTGGGATTCATCCATCACACCTCAGAGTGATGATTTCTTTGGTGGTGATTTACAAGGCATTATTGATCATCTGGATTACTTGCAAGACTTGGGAATTACAGGTCTTTATCTTTGTCCCATCTTTGAATCTACGAGCAATCATAAGTACAATACGACAGATTACTTTGAAATTGACCGTCATTTTGGAGACAAGGAAAGCTTTCGGGAACTGGTAGAGCAAGCTCATCAGCGTGGCATGAAAGTCATGCTGGATGCTGTATTTAACCATATTGGTTCGCAATCACCTCAATGGCAAGATGTTGTCGAAAATGGTGAGCAATCTGCTTATAAAGATTGGTTCCATATTCAACAATTTCCAGTGATGACTGAAAAACTAGCCAACAAGAGAGAGTTGCCTTATCATGCTTTTGGTTTCGAGGACTATATGCCTAAGCTAAATACAGCCAATCCAGAGGTCAAGGACTATCTTTTGAAGGTTGCGACTTATTGGATTGAAGAGTTTGATATTGATGCTTGGCGTTTGGATGTGGCTAATGAGATTGACCATCAGTTTTGGAGGGATTTTCGCAAGGCAGTTCTAGCTAAAAAACCTGATCTTTATATTTTAGGAGAAGTCTGGCATAGGTCTCAGCCTTGGCTAAATGGAGATGAGTTCCATGCTGTTATGAATTATCCTTTATCTGATAGCATCAAGGAGTATTTTTTACGAGGAGTTAAGAAGACGGACCAGTTCATCGATGAAATCAATGGCCAGTCTATGTATTACAAGCAGCAGATTTCAGAAGTGATGTTTAATCTTCTAGATTCGCATGATACAGAACGTATTTTGTGGACGGCAAATGAGGATGTTCAACTGGTCAAATCAGCTCTAGCCTTTCTCTTTTTACAAAAGGGAACACCCTGCATCTATTACGGAACCGAGTTATCCTTGACCGGAGGACCTGACCCAGATTGTCGTCGTTGTATGCCTTGGGAACGTGTATCAAGTGACAATGATATGCTGAACTTTATCAAGAATCTAATCAAAATTCACAAGCATTCGTCAGCAATCATTCAGCATGGCAAGTATAGCCTCCAAGAAATTAAACCTGATCTAGTGGCCTTGGAATGGAAATACCAAGGCCGGCTCCTTAAAGCGATCTTTAACCAATCAAAAGAAGAGTATCTTTTAGAGAAAGAAACAGTAGCACTAGCAAGCAATTGCCAAGAGTTAGAGAATCAGCTTGTCATCTCTCCAAAAGGATTTGTGATTTTTCATTAAAGAGCAATTAAGAGTGACAGGAAAATTGTAGTATAGAGAAGATTTTACAAACAGACTATTTGTCGTCTTGCTACAATTGGTATATAATTTAAGGTAAAGAAAATAGGAGGATTTATCGAATGGAATTAAAAGATTTTACAGAAAAAGAACAGGAAATGATTAAGAAGGGGCTGACTACGTCTAAGATTAGTGACAAGGAAACTGCTGAGAAGATTCTTGCGCTAGTACCACAAGACTTGATTAAGCGAATCCCGTTTTTTGTCAGAAAACATGCTACGACACGTACTATTAAACGCATTTCAATTGAACATCCTGAACTCTACGCTGCAGCTCAAACAAGTGGTGAGATTCCAGAAAAAGAACGCGAAGAATTGCGTCAAATTATCACAACTATCTTTGAACAAAAGATGAACAAGCATAGTATTAAGTAGAGAATGAAAATATATTTTATTGGTGGTTTGGGAAGCAATGTCTATCATAGCAAGGATTTTTTTCAAGAACTAGATTCGCAGGTTTATTTTCTAAATCCATATGAAAAGCATCTTCGAGATGAAACAGAATTGAAATCATGGTTTAAAAAATCGATAGAAGAGGAAGAATCTATCTGTCTGATAGGCCATTCTCTTGGAGGAGATTTGGCTCGTTATCTCGCATCGGAATTTTATGAAGTGACAAAACTGATTCTTTTGGATGGTGGCTATCTAGATTTAGATAAGATTTTACCTTTAGATGCGGAATTAGAGGAAACTAAAAACTATATCAAATCTCAAATTATTTCGGACTTAGATGTTCTTATTTCTAAAGAAAAATCTGAAGCAAAGCATTGGTCAGAAAATATGGAGAAAGCTGTAAGACAGTCCTATCACTGGAATGCGAAGTATAATAGATATGAGTTGGCTATAAATTATGAAAATATAGAAGCGATACTCCGCCTACGGAGGAAAATACAAGCTTTTAAGAGAGAAGTGGGAGATACCTTGTTTATTAGTCCTCGCTATCCTAATGAAGCTACATGGATAGAGGAAGCCCTAAAAGAATTGCCAGACTATTTTGATACTATTCTTCTAGAGAACTTTGGTCATGAGCTTTATACTGAAGCACCTAAAGAAATCGCTAGTCTAATTAATGAGTGGTTCTCTTATTCTCACTAGGATATTGAATAAATCATCATAATTAATATATAGTTGGTTGGAATAAGATATGAACAAATTGATTAGGAATATCAAATTAATTTGGGCTCTTTGTCAACTGTAGTAGGTTGAAGTCAGCTAAAATCTAGAAAGGACACATTTCGTCCTTTCTTTTTTGATATTTGATTCTTTAATGTCGAGTAGTTTTATGATAAAAAGTAATGTTTCCATATGATTTTTTCTATGGAACTTTTTCTACAACAAAATAGGCTTCATAATATCTATAGGGGATTTACCCACTACAAATATTATAGAATCGCTTTTTCTATTCAGGGAGCTTGAAGGGCTATCATCGGACAAAATAGAGAAGGCATGATATAATATAAAGTAGATTTCTATATAATTAAATAAGAACTGTTTGAACACCATTCATTTGAAAACTCTCTATGTTCAAACGATACTAAAATAAAATAGGGGATCTAAACCCTTGCTACGAAAGGAAAAAAACTCAATGGCTACTATTCAATGGTTTCCTGGTCACATGTCTAAAGCACGTCGACAGGTTCAGGAAAATTTAAAATTTGTTGATTTTGTGACGATTTTGGTGGATGCACGCTTACCTCTATCTAGTCAAAATCCTATGTTGGCAAAAATTGTTGGTGACAAACCAAAACTCTTGATTTTAAACAAAGCAGACTTGGCCGATCCAGCAATGACCAAAGAATGGCGTCAGTATTTTGAATCACAAGGAATCCAGACTCTGGCTATCAACTCCAAAGAGCAAGTGACTGTAAAAGTTGTAACAGATGCGGCAAAAAAACTCATGGCTGATAAGATTGCTCGCCAAAAAGAACGTGGAATTCAGATTGAAACCTTGCGTACCATGATTATCGGGATTCCAAATACTGGTAAATCAACTCTCATGAATCGTTTGGCTGGCAAGAAAATTGCCGTTGTCGGAAACAAACCAGGGGTTACAAAGGGACAACAATGGCTCAAAACCAATAAAGACCTGGAAATCTTGGATACACCAGGGATTCTCTGGCCTAAGTTTGAAGACGAAACTGTCGCTCTTAAACTAGCCTTGACTGGAGCTATCAAAGACCAGTTGCTTCCTATGGATGAGGTGACCATTTTTGGTATCAATTATTTCAAAGAACATTATCCAGAAAAGTTGGCTGAACGCTTCAAACAAATGAAAATTGAAGAAGAAGCTCCTGTTATTATTATGGACATGACCCGCGCCCTCGGTTTCAGAGACGACTATGACCGTTTCTACAGTCTCTTCGTGAAGGAAGTCCGTGATGGTAAACTCGGTAACTATACCTTAGATACATTGGAAGACCTCGATGGCGACGATTAAAGAAATCAAAGAACTCCTTGCAACAGTCAAGGAGTTAGAAAGCCCTATTTTTTTAGAACTTGAAAAGGATGGTCGCTCTGGAGTTCAAAAGGAAATCAGCAAGCGTAAAAAAGCCATTCAAGCTGAATTGGATGAGAATCTTCGTTTGGAATCCATGCTTTCCTACGAAAAAGAACTTTATAAGCAAGGATTGACCTTAATTGCTGGTGTTGATGAGGTCGGCCGTGGTCCTCTGGCTGGACCTGTAGTCGCTGCAGCCGTTATTTTACCTCAAAATTGTAAGATTAGAGGACTTAACGATAGCAAGAAAATTCCTAAAAAGAAACATCTAGAAATTTATCAAGCCGTTCAAAATCAAGCCTTGTCAATCGGAATTGGTATCATGGATAATCAGGTCATCGACCAAGTCAATATCTATGAAGCAACCAAACTGGCTATGCAGGAAGCAATCTCTCAGCTCAGTCCTCAACCAGAGCACCTTTTGATAGACGCCATGAAACTGGAGTTGCCCATTTCACAAATATCTATCATCAAAGGAGATGCTAATTCCCTCTCTATCGCAGCAGCTTCTATAGTAGCCAAGGTGACACGTGATGAATTGATGAAGGAATACGACCAGCAATTTCCTGGCTATGATTTTGCTGCTAATGCAGGATATGGCACAGCTAAACACTTAGAAGGACTTGAAAAACTAGGAGTTACCCCAATTCACCGAACCAGCTTTGAACCCGTTAAATCACTGGTTTCAGGAGAAAAAGAAAGTTAAGTTAGAAGGAATGATTATGGAGGAACAGTCAGAAACACTCAGTTCCAAGAAAGAATTTGCCTTTGCCTCGAGCACTATATTATCCCAAGTTGGACGAGGAATCATTGTGGGGCTCGTCGTAGGGCTCATCGTCGGATCCTTTCGGTTTTCAATCGAAAAAGGCTTCCACCTGATACAAGGACTTTATCAAGATCAAGCGCACCTAGTGCGCAATCTTTTTATCATTGGTCTATTTTATTTAATAGTTTGTTGGTTCAGTGCGAAATTAACTCGGTCAGAAAAAGACATCAAAGGTTCAGGAATTCCTCAAGTTGAAGCCGAATTAAAGGGACTCATGACCCTCAACTGGTGGGGAGTTCTTTGGAAAAAATATATTCTAGGAATTTTGGCTATTGCAAGTGGCCTTATGCTGGGGCGTGAAGGGCCAAGTATTCAACTTGGAGCGGTCGGTGGTAAAGGAATTGCCAAATGGCTCAAATCCAGTCCAGTAGAGGAACGCTCCCTGATTGCTAGTGGAGCTGCAGCAGGATTAGCCGCTGCATTTAATGCACCGATTGCAGGACTTCTCTTTGTTGTAGAAGAAGTCTATCACCATTTTTCGCGCTTTTTCTGGGTCTCAACTCTAGCGGCCAGTCTCGTAGCAAACTTTGTTTCTCTGCTCATATTTGGCCTAACACCAGTACTGGATATGCCAGATAATATCCCACTCATGACTCTAGACCAGTATTGGATTTACCTCCTCATGGGAATTTTTCTGGGACTTTCCGGTTTTCTCTATGAGAAAGCTGTACTCAATGTTGGTCGAGTTTATGATTGGCTTGGTCAAAAAATCCATTTGGATAGAGCTTATTACCCAATTCTTGCCTTTATTCTCATCATACCAGTCGGAATCTTCTTACCCCAAATCCTTGGTGGTGGAAATCAGGTCGTTCTTTCCTTAACTGAGCAAAATTTTAGTTTCCAAGTTCTATTAGCTTACTTTTTGATTCGCTTTGTTTGGAGCATGATTAGTTATGGAAGTGGCCTTCCAGGAGGAATTTTCCTACCAATTTTGGCGCTTGGCTCCTTACTTGGAGCTCTAGTTGGTGTTATTTGTGTCAATCTTGGACTTGTCAGTCAGGAGCAATTCCCTATATTTGTCATTCTAGGAATGAGTGGCTATTTTGGAGCAATATCCAAGGCTCCCTTAACTGCTATGATACTCGTAACTGAGATGGTAGGAGATATTCGCAACCTCATGCCACTTGGCTTAGTAACCCTAGTTGCCTATATCATTATGGATCTGCTCAAGGGTGCTCCAGTCTATGAGGCCATGCTTGAAAAAATGCTACCAGAAGAAGCAACAGACGAAGGAGAAGTCACCCTCATTGAAATTCCTGTATCAGACAAAATTGCTGGAAAACAAGTACACGAACTCAACTTACCACATAACATCCTCATCACAACACAAGTTCATAATGGCAAAAGCCAAACAGTTAACGGCTCAACCAGAATGTATCTGGGGGATATGATTCATCTGGTTATTCCCAAAAGTGAAATTGGAAAAGTAAAAGATTTGTTGTTGTAGTTCTTGTTTACATAATTTATATTACGTAAAAAACCAGCTTGATTTATTTAGAAAACCGATTCTCAGCAATGGAATCGGTTATTTTTAATATACTATTTCCTCTAAAATCATTGAAATTATAGCTTGAATTTGATATGATGGTCTTATGGATAAAAGTAGAGCAAAGCGTGAAAATCACGATAAGATAAGAATGAGTCTAATAGCCCTAGTAGCTATCTTTTCAGTAAGTATTTGTGTCCTTGGTTCAATGATTGGATACAAAGTATATACAAAACAAAGTTTTGAACAAAGGATTGAATCTCTCAAAAAAGAGAAAGATGATCAATTGAGTGAGGGAAATCAGAAGGATCATTTTCGTAAGGGACAAGCAGAAGTAATTGCCTATTATCCTCTCCAAGGGGAGCAAGTGATTTCATCTGTAAAAGAAATCATGACACAGGATATTAAGGAAAATCTGGAAGACAAGGAAAATCTGGTTTTTTATTATACGGAGAAACAAGATTCGACTTTAAAAGGGATTGTCAACCGAAGTGTGATGAAACAAGTCTATGATTTAACTTCGTCAAAAGTTGAAGAGACTGAAAAAACTAGTCTAGCGAAAGTGCATTTGACAGAAGATGGTAAACCTTTTACCCTTGATCAACTATTTTCAGATGCTAGTAAAGCCAAAGAAAAGCTGACAAAAGAACTGACTTCTTTTTTACAGGATAAGAAATTGGAGCAAGAAAAGATTGATCAAGTTGTTAAAGCCTTTTCTGACCAAGACTTGTCTGCATGGAATTTTGATTACAAGGATAGCCAAATTCTTATTTATCCGAGTCAGCCTGTTGAAAATCTGGATGAGATTGCCTTGCCAGTATCTAGTTTCTTTGAAGTTATTCAGTCCTCTTATTTATTAGATAAGGACGCAGAACTATATAAGGCTTATTATGAAAAGAAAAATCGTAAAGTAGTGGCCTTGACTTTTGATGATGGACCAAATCCTGCAACGACAAATCAAGCATTAGATACTCTTTCTAAGTATGGTATCAAGGCAACTTTCTTTGTTTTAGGTAAGAATGTTTCTGGTAATGAAGAGATTTTGAAACGCATGAAATCGGATGGCCATGTTATTGGAAACCATAGTTGGAGTCATCCAGTGCTTTCAAAACTTTCCCTTGATGAAGCTAAAAAACAAATTACTGATACTGAGGATGCGCTAACTAAAGTGTTGGGTTCTAGCTCTAAACTTATGCGTCCCCCTTATGGAGCCATTACAGATGACATTCGCAATAGCCTCGATTTGAGCTTTATTATGTGGGATGTGGATAGTTTGGACTGGAAAAGTAAAAATGAAGCATCTATTTTGACAGAAATTCAGCGTGAAGTCAAGAATGGTTCTATTATTCTCATGCATGATATCCATGCTGAGACGGTAAATGCTTTACCAAAGGTTATTGACTATTTGAAAGGGCAAGGTTATGACTTTGTAACAATTCCAGATTTGTTAGATACTCGTCTTAAACCTCACCAGCTCTATTACGACCGTGACCAATAATATACAAAATCTAAAGAGATAAGTTTTCTTTGAAAATTTGGCTCTTTGGATTTTCTTCTCATAGAAAGGAAAAATAATGAAATCTTATACTTTAAATAATGGTGTTACAATTCCAGTACTGGGATTTGGAACCTGGAAAGCTGAAAATGGAGAGATTGCCTATCAAGCTGTACTAGAGGCTTTAAAGGTAGGCTATCGCCATATCGATACGGCAGCGATTTATAAAAATGAAGAAAGCGTTGGTCGTGCTATTCAAGATAGTGGCGTTCCGCGTGAGGAAATTTTTGTAACCAGTAAATTGTGGAATACAAACCACACCTATGAGCAAGCTCGTCAGGCTTTTGAAGAGTCTTTAGAGAAGCTGGGCTTGGAATATTTGGATTTGTATTTGATTCATTGGCCAAATCCAAAACCGCTCAGAGAAAATGACCAATGGAAAATCCGAAATGCGGAAGTTTGGAGAGCGATGGAGGATCTTTACCTAGAAGGCAAAATCCGTGCTATCGGTGTTAGTAATTTTCTTCCCCATCATTTGGATGTCTTGCTTGAAACAGCAAAAATTCTTCCAGCGGTCAATCAAGTTCGTTTGGCTCCAGGTGTGTATCAAGAGGAAGTCGTAGATTACTGTCGGGAAAAAGGAATTTTATTGGAAGCTTGGGGACCTTTTGGTCAGGGAGAACTGTTTGATAACAAGCAAGTGCAAGAAATAGCTGAAAATCACGGAAAGTCTGTTGCTCAGATAGCCTTGGCATGGAGCTTAGCAGAAGGATTTTTACCCCTTCCGAAATCTGTTACAGCATCTCGTATTCAGGCTAATCTTGATTGTTTCGGAATTGAGCTGAATCGTGAGGAACGTGAAACCTTAAAAACAATTGCTGTTCAGTCTGGTGCTCCACGAGTTGATGATATGGATTTCTAGAAAATCATAAAAAAATTGTACATTGTTCTAATTTTTGATATAATAGTCAGCAGGAAAGAAAGTCTTATGGCGTTCTTCAAGCGAGCTTGGGATAGTGGGAGCCAAGTAGGACAAAATAAAGAGCTGGCGCTTTCTGTAGTATTTTCAAAAACAATGAAGTAATAAATTAGGGTGGAACCGCGTTTTTGACGCCCCTAGGTTAAATCAACCTAGGATTGTCGGACGCGGTTCTTTCGCTATTCAGTCTATTATGTGAAAGAAAGGAGAGACGTGGAAAACCTTTATCTTGTAAAAGACGATAGTCAACTAGCTACATTTCGTGATTTTGTAGTAAGAAATACTGAAAAGTTGAAAGATTATCAATCTTTTTTAAAGAATGAACTTGCAGTCTGTGATTTACCGCAAGCCGTTATTTGGTCAAGTTTTAATGCTGCTACACAGATTATTAGGGAAAGTGCTGTTCCAGCCTATACAAATAATAGACGAATGGTTATGACGCCTGATTTAGCTGTTTGGAAAGAGTTGTATTTGTATCAGTTGATGGACTACGAGTGTTCTCAGCAAACTCAAGCAATAGAAAGTCACTATCATTCTTTATCTGAAAATTTCCTCTTACAGATTGTAGGACATGAGTTAGCTCATTGGTCGGAGCATTTTTTAGATGATTTTGATGGTTACGACTCTTATATATGGTTCGAAGAGGGGATGGTTGAATATATTAGTCGCAAGTATTTCTTGACAGAAGAGGAATTTCAAGCGGAAAAAATTTGTAATCAATCTCTTGTAGAACTTTTTCAGAAGAAGTATGGTTGGCATTCATTGAATGATTTTGGTTCTTCGACTTATGATAAGAACTATGCAAGTATTTTTTACGAATACTGGCGTAGTTTTTTGACAATAGATAAGTTGGTAGAAAATCTAGGTAGTGTACAAGCGGTCTTCGATTCTTATCATTTATGGGCAAATACAGATAAAACTCTTCCCTTGTTAAATTGGTTTGTTCAGCAGAAATTAATTGAAAAAGAAATATAAAAACTAAAGGAGTAAACAATGTCTAAAAAATTGACTTTCCACTGCGTCAGTGGCAGAAACCTCCTTATAGTCGGACTGCCCCACGCTCAGCACTAGGGTGCTGAGCTAGACGCAGTACTAACTCGTCTTGCCTCGTATAATCGACGAGGCAGACTCGTGTCGCAAGAAATCATTTTTTATTAAGGAGTATTCAATGTCTAAGAAATTAACATTTCAAGAAATTATTTTGACTTTGCAACAATTTTGGAATGACCAAGGTTGTATGCTTATGCAGGCTTATGACAATGAAAAAGGTGCGGGAACCATGAGTCCTTACACTTTCCTTCGCGCTATCGGACCTGAGCCATGGAATGCGGCTTATGTAGAGCCATCACGTCGTCCTGCTGACGGTCGTTACGGGGAAAACCCTAACCGTCTTTACCAACACCACCAATTCCAAGTGGTCATGAAACCTTCTCCATCAAACATCCAAGAACTTTACCTTGAGTCTTTGGAAAAATTGGGTATCAATCCTTTGGAGCACGATATTCGTTTCGTTGAAGACAACTGGGAAAATCCTTCAACTGGTTCAGCTGGTCTTGGTTGGGAAGTTTGGCTTGATGGGATGGAAATTACTCAGTTCACTTATTTCCAACAAGTCGGTGGATTGGCAACTGGCCCTGTGACTGCGGAAGTTACCTATGGTTTGGAGCGTTTGGCTTCTTACATCCAAGAAGTAGATTCTGTATATGATATTGAGTGGGCTGATGGTGTAAAATACGGAGAAATCTTCATCCAGCCTGAGTATGAGCACTCAAAATATTCATTTGAAATTTCAGATCAAGAAATGTTGCTGGAAAACTTTGATAAGTTTGAAAAAGAAGCTGGTCGTGCATTAGAAGAAGGCTTGGTGCACCCTGCCTATGACTACGTTCTCAAATGTTCACACACCTTTAACCTGCTTGATGCGCGTGGTGCGGTATCTGTAACAGAGCGTGCAGGCTATATCGCTCGTATCCGTAACTTAGCTCGTGTCGTAGCCAAAACCTTTGTCGCAGAACGCAAACGCCTAGGCTACCCACTTTTAGATGAAGCAACACGAGCTAAACTCCTAGCAGAAGACGCAGAATAGTGAGTAATACTGTGCTCTAAAATCGTTAGAGGCAAGTCGAAGACTTGCTAGAGGGATATGCACCGCCGTACTGTTATGTGGGGATTTTTGAAACCTTAGGTTCAAAAATCAGTCAGCTAAATCCACTTTGATGAGACTGTTGGAAATCTTGATCAATTTTGCATTAGATTTCCCTACAGACTCACAAAGTTAGTTAGCGACGTCCCCAGTACCTAAGGTTCATATCAAAAAAGATTGAAGAAAATGTAAAGGAAAAAACATGACAAAAAACTTATTAGTAGAACTCGGTCTTGAAGAATTACCAGCCTATGTTGTCACACCAAGTGAAAAACAACTAGGCGAAAAAATGGCAGCCTTCCTCAAGGAAAACCGCCTGTCTTTTGAAGCTGTTCAAACCTTCTCAACACCACGTCGTTTGGCTGTTCGTGTAACTGGTTTATCAGACAAACAGGCTGATTTGACGGAAGATTTTAAGGGGCCAGCAAAGAAAATTGCCTTGGATAGCGATGGAAACTTCACCAAAGCAGCTCAAGGATTTGTTCGTGGAAAAGGATTGACTGTTGAAGATATCGAATTCCGTGAAATTAAGGGGGAAGAATATGTCTATGTCACTAAGGAAGAAGTTGGTCAAGCAGTTGAAGCAATTGTTCCTGGTGTTGTAGATGTCTTGAAGTCATTGACTTTCCCTGTCAGCATGCACTGGGCTAACAACACCTTTGAATACATCCGCCCTGTTCACACTTTAACTGTTCTTTTAGATGAAGAAGAGTTTGATTTGGATTTCCTTGATATTAAGGGAGGGCGTGTGAGCCGTGGCCATCGTTTCTTGGGACAAGAAACTAAGATTCAGTCAGCATTGAGCTATGAAGAAGACCTTCGTGCACAGTATGTAATTGCAGATCCACGTGAACGTGAGCAAATGATTGTTGATCAAATCAAAGCAATCGAAGCTGAGCATGGTGTACATATCGAAATTGATGCGGATTTGCTTAATGAAGTCTTGAACTTGGTTGAATACCCAACCGCCTTTATGGGAAGCTTTGATGCCAAATACCTTGAAGTTCCAGAAGAAGTTTTGGTGACTTCGATGAAGGAACACCAACGTTACTTTGTTGTTCGTGATCAAGATGGAAAACTCTTGCCAAACTTCATTTCTGTTCGTAATGGAAACGCAGAGCATTTGGAAAATGTCATCAAAGGTAATGAAAAAGTCTTGGTCGCTCGCTTAGAAGACGGTGAATTCTTCTGGCGTGAAGACCAAAAATTGGTGATTTCAGATCTTGTTGAAAAATTAAACAATGTGACTTTCCATGAGAAAATTGGTTCCCTTCGTGAACACATGATTCGTACTGGTCAGATTGCTATTCTCTTGGCAGAAAAAGCAGGCTTGTCAGCAGATGAAACGATTGACCTAGCCCGTGCAGCAGCCATTTACAAGTTTGACTTGTTAACAGGTATGGTTGGTGAATTTGACGAACTCCAAGGAATTATGGGGGAGAAATATGCCCTTCTTGCTGGGGAAACTCCAGCGGTGGCAGCTGCTATTCGTGAACACTACATGCCTACATCAGCCGAAGGAGAACTTCCAGAGAGCAAGGTCGGCGCAGTTCTAGCCATTGCAGATAAATTGGATACGATTTTGAGTTTCTTCTCAGTAGGCTTGATTCCATCAGGTTCTAATGATCCGTATGCCCTTCGTCGCGCGACTCAAGGCGTGGTTCGTATCTTGGATGCCTTTGGTTGGCACATTGCTATGGATGAGCTGCTTGATAGCCTTTATGCTTTGAAATTTGACAGCTTGACTTATGAAAATAAAGCAGAAGTTATGAACTTTATCAAGGCTCGTGTTGATAAGATGATGGGGTCTACTCCAAAAGACATCAAGGAAGCAGTACTTGCAGAATCAAACTTTGTTGTGGCGGATATGTTGGAAGCAGCAAGTGCTCTCGTAGAAGCAAGCAAGGAAGAAGACTTCAAACCATCTGTCGAATCACTTTCTCGTGCCTTTAATTTGGCTGAGAAGGCAGAAGGAGTTGCTACAGTTGATTCAGCTCTCTTTGAGAATGACCAAGAAAAAGCCTTGGCAGAAGCAGTAGAATCACTCGTTTTGTCAGGGACTGCAAGTCAACAATTGAAACAACTCTTTGCGCTTAGCCCAGTCATCGATGCCTTCTTTGAGAATACCATGGTTATGGCTGAAGACGAGGCAGTCCGTCAAAATCGTTTGGCTATCTTGTCTCATTTAACTCAAAAAGCAGCTAAACTTGCACGTTTTAACCAAATCAATACTAAATAAACGGATTAAATCTTATCATAAAGGAGAGAAACATGGATCCTAAAAAAATTGATCGTATTAACGAGCTTGCCAAAAAGAAAAAAACAGAAGGCTTGACCCCAGAAGAAAAAGTAGAACAAGCCAAACTACGTGAGGAGTACATCGAAGGTTATCGTCGCACTGTTCGTCATCACATTGAGGGAATCAAAATTGTGGACGAAGAGGGGAACGATGTTACACCAGAAAAACTACGCCAAGCCCAACGTGAAAAAGGCTTACATGGCCGTAGTCTCGATGACCCAAATTCATGATAAATATTCTTTCTTTTAACAAAGATAGATGAAATAATACCAAAAGACTATCATACATAAATGAGCTGTACCTCAAAAGTTAGAGCTAGAAAATCTAACTTTTGAGGTGTTTTATTATGAAATTGAGTTATATAGTGAATTGAAATAGGATACAAACAAAAAGATTAGTGAATTCAAATTAATTTCTATACAGGTTTTAGAATTAGTTGTGTACTATTCTAGATTCAATCCATTATAAATATATGCTCTAAAATGATGGCCGCTGAGTCTTCTATCGTCAAGAAAAATCATCAAATCCCTCGTATTATTGTCATTTAGTTTAAAAAAAGCGCCCCAAACATTCAAAAATATTTGGAACTTCCCTTAATAAATCCGTCACTTTCTTTTTCAAGATAGCCCAAGCTTGCTCAATAGGATTCAAATCTGGTGAATAAGGCGGTAGGGGTAAGAAAAAGTGTTTATCTTGGATGCAGAGTTCATCCAAGATGTTCTTGGGATGAAAACTAGCATTGTCTATGACAATGACATGAAGTGTCTTTAAAGCAGGCAGGAGTTGCGTTTTGAACCACTCCACAAAGAAGTCGCTCATCATACTTTCCTTGTAAATCATGGGAGCTATAAACTCTCCGTCTACTTGTCCTGTAACAATTGAAGTCCGCTCAAAACGCCGTCCGCTAAACTTTTCATAGACTTTCTCCCCTCTACGAGCCCGTGCATAAGGACGATAGAAGTAGAGATCAATTCCCGTTTCGTCAATATATACGATTGGTAAGTCTTTTAGGTTATCCAAAATATCAAGAAATTCAGCGACTTTCTCTGGATTTTGTTCCTTAAAGCTAGTCGTCCTTTTTTAAAGTGACCTTAATTTACTTTAAAGCTGCCCATACTGGAAGAACAGCACAATCAAAATGTACCGCAATTTCCCGTAAAAAAGCGTCTAGATGAGCCTCTACAAAGGCTTTCAATTCCTCTAAAGGAATTTTTCGCTTTTTAACGACTCGCTTTTTCCGCTCTAAGTATCCTTGTTCACGTGTTTCTTTTCCCACGTGAAGAGAGTTCTGCCGCCAACATCAAAAACTTTAGCTGCCTCGACATGGCTGTGTCCTTCTTTGATGTAATCTAAATGCCATAGCTTTATTATAAGCTGCTTATTTTAAACTAAGCAACTATACCATCCAATCTAAAGAATTGTGAAGAGCTACAGTAGTTGTCCCAAAAGTTGTCCCAAATTTCTTCTGAATTTTCTTTGGTTTATTGTTATTTAGTAGACCATCTAGAATACAACAAACAATGGATTTTTGGTGGACATCAATACCACAACACGTTTCAATCATGACTTCCATTATAAAAACCTCCTGTTAACTATTTGAACAATAGAACAAGAGGCTACTAGTAAGATATTTTCATGCTCAAGGCATATTCGAGTTATTTCATGACTCTTGTTCATCCAGTTTTTTATACAGGCTAGGAAAAGCCCTATTAAACACCACGGATTGGTATTGTTCATCTTCATTATAAGCTAAACTTCTTTTTCTGTCATGAGTTAGCAGGCTCTGCCTGCTTAGAGTTTATTATGAAATTGGTTTGCTTTTTAAAACACTCGATACACATAAGGATTTTCTGGTTTATCGACTTTGGTAAAGATTTCGATTTCCAAGGTTGGTAGGTTTTGTTTGAGTTCTTTATGGTAGTGATTGACCAGTTTTCCTTTAGCTGTTATCCAGGTGTTATTCTCATAATGACGGGTATTTCCCTTGGTCAGCAAACCATAGACACCAGAATCTGCGATACAGTGAATAATGCCGAAGCGGAACAGAAATTGACTATTGGCATGACTGGGGTCGTTATAGACAAAGCCTGTGAACTGGACTGTCTTACCCTCAAACTCATCTGGATAGTCGTAGATAGCTTCCATGACTTCCATATAGTTTTCATTAGTGATTTGAATACTATCTTGGGACAAATATTTATCCGCTGTCGTTCGCATTTCCGTTTCATAGGCTGTTTTTGAGAAATAAGAACTGGTATCTGGTTTCAAATATTGGCTTGTCGTCCCTTCACTCGTCTGAATGGCTTGATCCGTGCCTTCCGATAGGGGGAAGTGATAGCCTTTAGCTGAAACGGTCTGAGAATCCAAGCTAACAGTTGGAAAGGTTAAACCGACGACAATCGGAATAGCCAGAAGAGCAATACTCGTCACCTTCGCGAATCGGCTGTTCAGATGACTATGGGTTTTGACTTGCTTCATCCAGATATACAATTGAACAAGTGCTAAAATAAAGGAAAGCAGCATGGAAATATAGGCCAGATAGGAATAGTGCATGTTGATGTACTGGTTTAATTTGCCCGACAGATGGAGATAAATGGTCAATTCAAAATAGCCAGCTAAAACTAAAAATCGAATCATAGGATGACTCCAATCAAGAGAGAATAGACTAAGACAACGAGTGTCACAATCATAATGAAGTGACTGATAAATCGTGCTTTCAAGTAATTTTTCATCATGAGAATATTTTTGATATCCAGCATTGGACCAATGACGAGAAAGGCCAGAACTGGTGTCAGGCCGAAACTCGAGAGAAGAGAAGACCCGATAAAAGCATCGGCCTCACTACAGAGAGAAAGAAGAAAGGCCAAAAGCATCAAGAGCAGGATGGCAAAAAGAGGGGTTGCACTGATCGAGGTCAGAATCCGAGTCGGAACATAGACCTGTATAACAGAGGCAAAGAGACAGCCAAATACCAAATAACGCCCCGTATCAAAAAACTCATCAATAGCTTGCACAAAGACTTGAAAAACTTTTTTTGTAGGCCTCAAGTGAGAAAAATTATGCTCATGACAGGCCAAACGATTTTCTTTTTGAATGGGTTCTTTCCAGAAAAATCCCAGAAAAATCCCAAGTATCACAGCCACTACAATGGAACCTAGAGCTCGTAACAGGGCGACATGGAAGGAATTGCCAAAGGCAGAATAAGTCGCAAAGAGGACAATAGGATTGATAACAGGTGCTGTCACAAGAAAGGGAACAGCCGTGTAAGTAGGAACCTTCTTTTCCAGAAAACGATTGATAATGGGGACGATTCCACATTCACAAGAAGGGAAAAGCATCCCGACAAAGGTCCCAAAAAAGATTCTCCCCCAACGATTTCGAGGGAGAAAATGATAAACCTTGTCAGGTGTGATATAGACCTCAATCAGCCCTGAGACAATACTTCCTATCAGAACGAAGGGTAGGGCTTCAATGATTATAGAGAGGAAAATAGCTCCAGTCTGAAGCACACTAGATGGGAGTTGTTGGAAAGCAGTCATCTAGTTTTTCTTTTCTGCTTTGGCTTTTTTCTCTTTGTCATCAGGGAAAGTGACTTGTTTCAAATCAGGGAGTTTCGCAAACTCTTCAAACATCTTGTCCAAGTCGTCTCGTTTTGTAAATTTTACAGCCATAGGTGTACCTCGATTCTAAATTCTACCTCTATTATACTATTATTTTAAGGAAAAGGGAAAAGTTAAAATTGAGTATCTAACGAATAATAGAGCTTGATATATCCTGATTAAGTCTGGTAGATTGAGAAAACTTGACAAAAAAAGTAGATAGTGCTAGAACAACGTTAACGAAAGACATTTGAGGGCAGAAAGGTTCCTGCCGCACCTTGAAAAAGGTATCTGAGATGCTGGGTACACCGACCAGCCAAGTGTCCGTTATTTCAAAGGAGGGAGCTTAAATGCTCCTTTTTTGTTTAAAAATTTCAAAATAGATTACACTCATCGCAGGCTCAGGCTTGCGATTTTTTATTTGCTCTGAAAATTGATTCGTTAACTTCAACAAATAGCTTTATAAAGCGTTTTGTAAAAAATAAAAACAGTGCAATTAATCACTGATCCTTTTGTAAACTATTAGAATTAAATTGCAACCTTCTCAATAAATAGAATATTGAAATGAAGTAAATTTATTTCCCAACTTATGTTTTAAAATTGTAAGAGCTAATTTGAAACGTTTAGCTTATGGTATAATAGATTTATGGATAAAAAATATGAAAAAATCTCCCAGGATTTGGGAGTGACGTTAAAGCAAATCGATACCGTTCTAAGTTTGACAGCAGAAGGGGCGACTATTCCCTTTATCGCGCGTTATCGCAAGGACATGACTGGTAGTCTGGATGAGGTGGCGATTAAGGCTATTATCGACATGGATAAAAGTCTGACCAATCTCAACGACCGTAAAGAAGCTGTCTTGTCTAAGATTCAAGAGCAAGGCAAGCTGACCAAGGAGTTGGAAGAAGCTATCTTAGCTGCCGAAAAATTAGCAGACGTAGAAGAACTCTACCTTCCTTACAAGGAAAAACGTCGAACCAAGGCAACCATTGCCCGTGAAGCTGGACTCTTTCCTCTTGCTCGCTTGATTTTGCAGAATGTAGCTGACTTAGAAAAAGAGGCTGAAAAGTTTGTCTGTGAAGGATTTGCAACTGGTAAGGAAGCCTTGGCCGGTGCAGTTGATATTTTGGTCGAAGCCTTATCGGAAGATGTGACCTTGCGTTCCATGACTTATCAGGAGGTGCTGAGACACTCTAAACTCACTTCTCAAGTCAAGGATGAAAGTCTTGATGAAAAACAGGTTTTTCAGATTTACTATGATTTTTCAGAGACGGTTGGAAATATGCAAGGTTATCGTACACTAGCCCTCAATCGTGGGGAGAAGCTAGGTGTCTTGAAGGTCGGTTTTGAACATGCGACGGACCGTATTCTTGCCTTCTTTGCTGCTCGTTTCAAGGTGAAGAATACCTATATTGATGAAGTGGTTCAGCAATCTGTTAAGAAAAAGGTCCTGCCTGCTATCGAGCGTCGTATTCGGACAGAACTAACTGAGAAAGCAGAAGAAGGAGCTATCCAACTCTTTTCTGACAACCTGCGCAATCTCCTCTTGGTTGCTCCTCTGAAAGGGCGTGTAGTTCTTGGATTTGACCCTGCCTTTCGTACAGGTGCCAAGCTAGCTGTCGTTGATGCTACAGGAAAAATGCTGACGACTCAGGTCATTTATCCTGTCAAACCAGCCTCTGCTCGTCAAATCGAAGAAGCTAAGAAAGATCTGGCAGACTTGATTGGTCAATACGGTGTAGAAATCATTGCTATCGGAAATGGAACTGCCAGTCGTGAAAGTGAAGCCTTTGTGGCGGAAGTTCTGAAAGAGTTCCCTGAAGTCAGCTATGTTATCGTCAATGAAAGTGGTGCTTCGGTCTATTCTGCCAGTGAGCTTGCTCGTCAGGAGTTTCCAGATTTGACCGTTGAAAAACGCTCTGCTATTTCTATCGCCCGTCGTTTGCAAGATCCCCTTGCAGAGTTGGTTAAAATCGATCCTAAGTCAATTGGTGTCGGTCAGTACCAGCACGATGTCAGCCAGAAGAAATTGTCTGAGAGTCTGGACTTTGTTGTCGATACAGTGGTTAACCAAGTTGGTGTCAATATCAATACAGCCAGCCCAGCTCTTCTCTCCCACGTCGCTGGACTCAATAAAACCATTTCTGAAAATATTGTCAAATACCGCGAGGAAGAAGGAAAAATTTCTTCACGCGCCCAAATCAAGAAAGTTCCTCGTCTGGGTGCCAAGGCTTTTGAACAGGCAGCTGGTTTCCTCCGTATCCCTGAAAGTAGCAATATCCTTGATAATACAGGAGTTCACCCAGAAAATTACACTGCTGTTAAGGAACTCTTCAAACGTTTAGATATTAAAGAACTAAACGAAGAAGCCCAAGGCAAACTCAAGTCGCTTTCAGTCAAGGAAATGGCGCAAGAGCTAGACCTTGGTCCCGAAACTCTTAAAGATATCATTGCAGATCTTCTCAAACCAGGTCGAGATTTCCGTGATTCCTTTGATGCACCTGTGCTTCGCCAAGATGTCCTAGATATCAAAGACCTAGTGGTTGGGCAGAAGCTGGAAGGTGTTGTGCGTAACGTCGTTGATTTCGGTGCCTTCGTTGACATTGGGATTCATGAGGACGGTTTGATCCATATTTCCCACATGAGTCGCAAGTTTATAAAACACCCTAGTCAAGTGGTGTCAGTCGGAGATTTGGTGACCGTTTGGGTCAAGAAAATTGATACTGAACGTGAAAAAGTCAATCTGTCGCTCCTTGCTCCAAATGAAACTGACTGATTACGTCAAGCAAGTTTCGCTAGAAGACTTCGGGAGGCCTTTTATCCATCAAGCTCAGTGGAACTCTCGTCTACGTTCGACAGGTGGGCGATTTTTTCCAAAAGATGGACATTTGGATTTTAATCCTAAGGTCTATCAGGATCTGGGTTTGGATGTTTTTAGGAAAATTGTCCGACATGAACTCTGTCATTATCACCTCTATTTTCAAGGGAAGGGCTATCAACACAAGGATCGGGATTTTAAGGAACTTTTGAAAGTAGTGGATGGATTACGCTTTGTACCAACCTTGCCAAATAGCAACTCGAAACCACTCAAGCTCTATCGTTGCGAATCCTGCCAGCAAAGGTATCATCGCAAGCGAAAGATTGATACCAAACGCTATCGCTGTGGACTTTGTCGAGGTAAATTGCTACTGATAAATCAGCCTGAGGACTGATGAAAGCCAAGCCTACCCGTGTTATACTATGTCTAACATAGCAGAAAGAGGAAATATCATGAACAGTAAATTTTATAAAATGAGACGAAATCGCATGATTTCAGGAGTTCTGGCAGGTCTGTCAGACAAGTGGAACTTTGATGTTACCCTTGTTCGTTTTCTATTTGCTATTTTTACAGTCGCAAACTTTGGACTTGGCGTGATTATCTATATCATCCTAGCCTCTATCATGCCAACCAAGGAAGAAATCGAAGCAGAAATGTACGGAACAGGCCCACGCAAACGTAAAGAAGCCCAAGCCATTGACGATAATGAAGGCTGGTTTTGGTGAGGTTTAACAAAAGATTTGGAATAAGCAAAAAGCTTTAAATCAATAGTCTAAACCGCTTGATTTAAAGCTTTTTTACTTTTAATAAGATTTTCCCAGCTTCTTCTACAAACTAAAAATATTATTTTAAACTCAGTTTTTTAATCTGATTTTTCATGCTGAGACAATACATTTTTTGATAAATGATGGATACTGATAACAACTGATAGCCAGCAAATAGCATAAGCAGTAGCTGTAGATTGTGTACCGATAAAGTATGTCTTTTCAACTAAGAGCTGACCGATGAATGGAGAGAGGAGATAGAGAAGTCCGATGAGTATATGTTCTTTGTGTTTCATTAAAGTGCACCTTCTTTCTTTATGGGGAGGACGGACTTGTAAGTGTTCAATTTATTGGTGTTTCATCTAGGTAAGCTTACTCAAATGATAGTTACCGCTTCCTCCTTTCCAAAGTAAGCCTTTTCACACTTATATTTTACAACTTTAAAAATAGGAAATCAAATCATTTTCTACGTAATTTTGCCTATATTTCCCACAATCTTACAAAAATGTAAGATTAAAGTCTCTTTTGTAAGGTTAGGCTATGGCAAGCGGTCTTTTTTTGATGTAAACTAGACTCATAAAGAAAAAAGGAGTAACATCATGAAACAAATCTTACAGAAGAAAATAAGAAAACCAAGCCACAAAGATATCGAGCGCGTTCAGCTGGGATGCGCTATGATGCAAGCAACATTTCATTTGATGGGATATTAAGAAAGGAGATTCTCATGACACTTTTAGATGTAAAACACGTTCAAAAAATTTATAAAACTCGTTTTCAGGGCAACCAAGTAGAAGCCCTCAAGGATATTCACTTTACCGTGGAAAAAGGTGACTACGTTGCCATCATGGGTGAGTCTGGTTCTGGTAAATCAACTCTTCTCAATATCCTAGCTATGCTGGACAAACCAACTCGTGGGCAGGTTTACTTAAATGGAACGGATACCGCAACCATTAAAAATTCACAGGCTTCTAGCTTCCGTCGTGAAAAGCTAGGATTTGTCTTCCAAGACTTTAACTTGCTAGATACTCTGTCTGTTAAGGACAATATCTTGCTTCCGCTTGTCTTGTCAAGAAGGCCCATTACAGAGATGATGAAGAAATTGGTAGTGACAGCTGAGAATCTAGGCATCAACCAATTACAAGAGAAGTACCCTTACGAGATTTCTGGTGGTCAGAAACAGCGTGTAGCAGTAGCTCGTGCCATCATCACAGAACCTGAAATTCTCCTTGCGGATGAGCCAACAGGAGCCCTTGACTCCAAGTCATCTGCAGCCTTACTTGATGTTTTTGATGAAATCAATGAGCGTGGTCAAACCATTCTCATGGTAACCCACTCAACGGCAGCAGCTAGCAGGGCCAAACGTGTGCTCTTTATCAAAGACGGCATTCTTTACAATCAAATCTACCGTGGAGAGAAGACAGAACGTCAGATGTTCCAAGAGATCTCTGATACCTTGACTGTCATGGCAAGCGAGGTGAATTAGTATGTTTCGATTAACCAATAAGTTAGCGGTATCGAACTTGATTAAAAACCGCAAACTCTACTATCCTTTTGCGCTGGCTGTTCTCTTGGCGGTCACTGTCACCTATCTCTTTTACTCTCTAACTTTCAATCCAAAGATTGCTGAAATCCGTGGAGGAACAACCATTCAGGCTACACTTGGATTTGGTATGTTTGTCGTCACCCTTGCGTCAGCCATTATCGTCCTTTATGCCAATAGTTTTGTTATGAAAAACCGTTCCAAGGAACTAGGAATTTATGGCATGTTGGGCTTGGAGAAACGTCACCTGATCAGTATGACCTTTAAGGAATTAGTGGTATTTGGGATTCTAACTGTTGGAGCGGGTATCGGTATTGGAGCCTTGTTTGACAAGTTAATTTTCGCTTTCTTACTCAAACTGATGAAATTGAAGGTTGAGCTGGTCGCTACCTTCCAAATGAATGTTGTCATTGCAGTACTTGTTGTCTTTGGATTGATTTTCCTAGGCCTCATGTTCCTGAATGCCCTTCGAATTGCTCGTATGAATGCCCTCCAGCTCTCGCGTGAGAAAGCAAGTGGAGAGAAAAGAGGTCGTTTCCTACCTCTCCAAACTATTCTTGGTTCCATAAGTTTAGGGATTGGCTATTATCTTGCCCTTACGGTAACCGATCCTCTTACAGCCCTAACAACTTTCTTCCTAGCTGTTTTGCTGGTTATCTTTGGTACCTATCTCTTGTTTAATGCAGGTATTACCGTTTTCCTTCAAATCTTAAAGAAAAACAAGAAATACTATTACCAACCCAATAACCTCATCTCTGTTTCCAACTTGATTTTCCGTATGAAGAAAAATGCGGTTGGACTAGCAACCATCGCTATCTTGTCAACAATGGTCTTGGTAACCATGTCAGCAGCGACAAGCATTTTCAATGCCTCAGAATCCTTTAAAAAAGTGATGAATCCGCATGATTTTGGAATTACTGGAAAAAATGTTGAAAAAGAAGACTTGGACAAACTCTTGACCCAGTTTGCAAGTGACAAAGGTTATAGTGTCAAAGAGAAAGAAGTGCTTCATTACAGTAACTTTGGTATTGCAAATCAAGAAGGGACCAAGTTAACTATTTTTGAAAAAGGACAAAACCGTGTCCAACCCAAAACAGTTTTCATGGTATTTGACCAAAAAGATTATGAAAATATGACTGGTCAAAAACTGTCTCTATCAGGAAATGAGGTCGGACTCTTCGCCAAGAATGATGGACTGAAAGGACAGAAAAACCTAACTCTAAACGATCATCAATTTTCTGTCAAAGAAGAATTTACTAAAGATTTCATTGTCAACCATGTCCCAAATCAGTTTAATATTTTGACTGCCGATTACAATTATATAGTTGTTCCTAATCTACAAGCTTTTTTGGACCAATTCCCAGATTCAGCTATCTATAATCAACTTTACGGTGGTATGAATGTAAATGTCAGTGAAGAAGAACAGCTCAAGGTCGCTGAAGAATATGAAAACTACCTCAATCAGTTTAATGCTCAATTAAACACTGAAGGTAGCTATGTGTATGGTAGCAATCTAGCAGATGCTAGTGCTCAGATGAGTGCCCTCTTTGGTGGTGTCTTCTTTATCGGTATTTTCCTATCCATTATCTTTATGGTCGGAACCGTTCTGGTCATCTACTACAAACAAATTTCTGAAGGATATGAAGACCGTGAGCGCTTTATTATCTTGCAGAAAGTCGGTTTAGATCAAAAGCAAATCAAGCAAACCATCAACAAACAGGTTTTAACTGTTTTCTTCCTTCCTTTGCTTTTTGCCTTCATACATCTAGCCTTTGCCTACCATATGCTTAGTCTGATTCTAAAAGTGATTGGTGTAATAGATACGACTATGATGTTGACTGTAACCTTGTCTATCTGCGCTATCTTCCTCATCGCCTATGTGTTGATTTTTATGATTACCTCAAGAAGTTATCGCAAGATTGTCCAAATGTAAAAAAGATACCTCGACTTCAAAATCGAGGTATTTCTTATGTTCTAAATGCTGAAAAGTTGTCCTAGCAGAAAGGTTACTCCCATGGTCAAGAGACCAATAGCAAGGTTCCGAATCATAGCTGTTTTGGTTGGGGCTTTTCCAAGTTTGGCACTAGTGTAACCAGTGAGAAGAAGGGCCACACCGACGATAAGGACAGTAGCAGGGATGCGGTAATCACTTGGGAAAATGGTCACTGACAGCATTGGTGGTAAGCTACCAAGGAAAAAAGAAATAAAGCTAGAAATGGCAGCGTGCCAAGGATTGGTAAATTCTTCATACTCTATCCCATATTTTTCCTCTACCAGAGCCTTGAGTGGATTTTTAAGAAAGGCCTTGTTGGTCAAGAGTTGAGCAGAGGTTTCACATTCTCCATTTTGGATATAAGCTACATAGAGAGACTTTTTTGCTAGTTCCATATCTTGGTCTAGCAAGAGTTTCTCACGCGCAACGGCTGCTTCCTCGGTATCTTTTTGAGTTGAAACGGATACATATTCTCCACCAGCCATTGAAAAGGCACCGGCCAAAATAGCTGCAAAACCTGATAAAAAAATAATCCAGATATTGCTCGTAGCACTAGCAACCCCAATAACCACACCAGCAATGGAAATAATCCCATCGTTAGCACCAAGAACACCAGCACGCAGGATATTTAAACGACCTGCAAAATTTGAATCGATTTCGTGATTTGTTTCTGACATACTATTCTCCTTTTTATCCAGTATAAAGGAAAAATATAAGGAAATCAATCTTTTAAAAGTATCTGAAAAAAGTTGCACGATTTTAATGATATAAAAATGTCGACATCTTCTCTGATAGAACAAACATCGAATGTAAAGAGTATTGAATAGCATAAAAATTTTAAATTAAATACGATAATCATTTTGTTCACTTTATAATCGTTTACAAGAGAATAATGAGTATCAAATCAAATAAAATCCAAATATTTTGCGAACTTTTTTATATTTTTTTCGTAAACCGCTTTACAAGTTCTTAAAAACATGATATAGTAATAAAGCTTAGAAAATGAGATGATGTTTTCTAGCAAATATAAACCCGAGTAAAAAATGCCTACGGACAGGCAGGGTTGAATGCCGAAGCGTGGTTGAAAAACCACATTATTGATAGGGTTAAAAGCCTACTTTTATAAGTTGATGTTAGGACACTTGTCCTAATTCATAAATTTTTAGTGTGGTGAAAGCACACGTCATCTTGTGAAACGATCAATAAAGTACGTAATATTTGCTACTAGAGAGTTAGGAAACATCGGGAACAGACATACTCAACAGAAACAAACATAAAAACGTCAGAAGATTGCAGAGCAGGTGAAAACCTGCTCTTTTTTCATGAGTCAACCTTTAGTTCCTTAGTTTTCATAAGGTCCTAAAAATATGGAAAGGAGTATGTCTTGAAAGAGTTAGATCAAAACCAAGCCCCAATTTATGAGGCCTTGGTGAAGTTACGCAAGAAACGTATTGTTCCCTTTGATGTACCAGGTCACAAACGTGGACGGGGAAATCCAGAATTGGTGGAACTGTTAGGGGAAAAATGTGTTGGCATTGATGTCAATTCGATGAAACCCTTGGATAATCTTGGTCACCCCATTTCGATTATTCGGGATGCAGAGGAGCTGGCAGCTGATGCTTTTGGAGCAGCCCATGCCTTTCTCATGATTGGGGGAACAACTTCATCGGTGCAGACTATGATTCTTTCCACCTGCAAGGCAGGAGATAAGATTATTTTGCCACGAAATGTCCATAAATCTGCTATCAATGCTCTGGTTCTATGTGGTGCTATTCCCATCTATATCGAGATGAGTGTAGATCCTAAAATTGGTATCGCTTTAGGTCTTGAAAATGACCGAGTAGCCAAAGCCATAAAGGACCATCCAGATGCTAAGGCCATTTTGATTAACAATCCTACTTACTACGGAATCTGTTCAGACCTAAAGGGGGTGACAGAAATGGCTCATGAAGCTGGCATGATGGTTTTGGTAGATGAGGCCCACGGAGCGCATTTGCATTTTACAGATAAACTTCCAATTTCTGCCATGGATGCAGGGGCTGATATGGCGGCGGTATCTATGCATAAGTCTGGTGGAAGTTTGACCCAAAGTTCGCTTCTTTTAATCGGGGAGCAGATGAATTCTGAGTACGTTCGTCAGATTATCAACCTGACCCAGTCTACATCTGCCTCTTACTTGTTGATGGCTAGTTTGGATATTTCGCGTCGTAACTTGGCCCTACGCGGTAAAGAATCCTTTGAGAAGGTCATTGAGCTATCCGAGTATGCTCGTCGTGAAATCAATGCTATCGGTGGCTACTATGCTTACTCAAAAGAGTTAATAGACGGTGTTTCGGTTTGTGATTTTGATGTGACCAAGCTGTCAGTTTACACTCAGGGTATTGGCTTAACAGGTATCGAGGTTTATGACCTCTTACGAGACGAATACGACATTCAGATTGAGTTTGGTGATATTGGCAATATCTTGGCCTATATTTCGATTGGTGACCGTATCCAAGACATCGAGCGCTTGGTCGGTGCTTTAGCAGATATCAAGAGACTCTATTCACGAGACGGGAAGGACTTGATAGCTGGAGAATATATTCAGCCCGAGTTAGTGCTGTCTCCACAAGAAGCCTTCTATTCAGAGAGAAAAAGTTTGTCTTTAGACGAATCTGTTGGACAAGTCTGTGGGGAATTTGTCATGTGCTATCCTCCAGGAATCCCTATCTTGGCTCCTGGAGAACGCATTACACGAGAAATTGTAGACTATATCCAATTTGCCAAGGAACGTGGTTGCTCCCTCCAAGGGACGGAAGATCCAGAGGTCAATCACATCAACGTCATTAAGAGAAAGGAGAACTAGATGGATTTATGGTTTTCTGAAGTTCATACTCCAGATGTCAAATTATCCTTGAGAACAGCCAAGCAACTCTACGCTGGTAAAAGTGAATGGCAGGATATCGAAGTCTTGGATACGCCAGCTTTTGGAAAGATTTTGATTTTAAACGGGCACGTCTTGTTCTCAGATGCGGATGACTTTGTCTACAACGAAATGACCGTCCATGTTCCCATGGCTGTCCACCCAAATCCAAAGAAAGTCTTGGTTATTGGGGGTGGCGACGGCGGTGTTGCTCAAGTTTTGACACTGTATCCAGAATTGGAACAAATCGATATCGTGGAACCGGATGAGATGCTGGTTGAAGTCTGTCGTGAGTATTTCCCAGACTTTTCTGCAGGGCTTGATGACCCTCGTGTTACCATTTACTACCAAAATGGGCTACGCTTTTTGCGAAACTGCGAAGATGACTATGATATTATCATCAACGATGCGACAGATCCATTTGGACATACGGAAGGGCTTTTTACCAAGGAATTTTACGGTAATAGCTATCGTGCTCTTAAAGAAGACGGTATCATGATTTACCAGCATGGTAGTCCTTTCTTTGACGAAGATGAGTCAGCTTGCCGAAGCATGCACCGCAAGGTCAATCAAGCCTTTCCAATCAGTCGGGTTTATCAGGCCCATATTCCAACTAGCCCAGCTGGCTATTGGTTGTTTGGATTTGCATCAAAAAAATACCACCCTGTCAAAGATTTTGACAAGGAAGGCTGGAAAAAACGCCAGCTTTTCACAGAATACTACACTGCAAACTTACATGTAGGAGCCTTTATGTTGCCCAAGTATGTTGAGGACATTTTAGAAGAAGAGGAAGGAAAAAAATGAGTCGTTTATTAGTTATTGGATGTGGGGGCGTTGCCCAAGTTGCTATTTCAAAGATTTGTCAAGATAGCGAAACGTTTACAGAGATTATGATTGCTAGCCGTACCAAGTCAAAATGTGATGACTTGAAGGCTAAACTGGAAGACAAAACAAGTACAAAGATTGAGACAGCTGCTCTTGATGCTGACAAGGTAGAAGAAGTGATTGCCCTGATTGAAAGCTACAAGCCAGAAGCAGTTTTGAACGTAGCTCTACCATACCAAGACTTGACCATTATGGATGCTTGTTTGGCAACAGGTGTTCACTATATCGATACAGCCAACTACGAGGCTGAGGATACAGAAGATCCTGAGTGGCGTGCCATCTATGAGAAACGTTGTAAGGAACTTGGTTTTACAGCCTACTTTGACTACTCATGGCAATGGGCTTATCAGGAAAAATTCAAAGAAGCTGGATTGACCGCTCTGCTTGGTTCTGGTTTTGACCCAGGGGTGACTAGTGTCTTTTCAGCCTATGCTCTCAAACACTATTTTGATGAAATCCACTATATCGACATTTTAGACTGTAATGGTGGTGACCACGGTTATCCATTTGCGACCAATTTTAACCCAGAAATCAATCTACGCGAGGTTTCTGCGCCAGGTTCTTACTGGGAAGATGGGAAATGGGTTGAGGTTGAAGCCATGTCTGTCAAGCGTGAGTACGATTTCCCTCAAGTTGGACAAAAAGATATGTATCTCCTTCACCATGAAGAAATTGAATCATTGGCCAAGAACATTCCAGGTGTCAAACGCATTCGTTTCTTTATGACTTTTGGTCAATCATACTTGACGCACATGAAATGCTTGGAAAATGTCGGTCTCCTTCGTACGGATGCCATTAACTTTAACGGCCAAGAAATTGTTCCAATTCAATTTTTGAAAGCCTTGCTTCCAGATCCAGCCAGCCTTGGTCCACGCACGGTTGGTAAAACCAATATCGGTTGTATCTTTACAGGTGTCAAAGATGGTGTTGAAAAGACCATTTACATCTACAATGTTTGCGACCATCAGGAATGTTACGCAGAAGTTGGTTCACAAGCCATTTCTTACACGACTGGCGTTCCAGCCATGATTGGGACAAAATTGGTTATGAACGGTACTTGGAAACAAGCTGGAGTGTATAACCTTGAAGAATTGGATCCAGATCCATTTATGGAAGCTTTGAATGAGTATGGTTTGCCATGGGTTGTGGTTGAAAATCCACAAATGGTGGACTAATGAAGTTAGAACAAGTACCAACACCAGCTTACGTCATCGACTTAGCAAAGTTAGAATCCAACTGTCGCATTTTACAATATGTTCAAGAAGAAACTGGTTGCAAGGTTTTGCTTGCTCAGAAGGCGTATTCCCTTTATAAAACCTATCCCTTGATTAGCCAGTATCTATCTGGCACAACTGCAAGTGGTCTCTATGAAGCTAAGCTCGCTAGAGAAGAATTTCCTGGTGAAGTCCATGTTTTTGCACCTGCTTTCAAGGATGCAGACTTGGAGGAATTGTTAGAGATAACGGACCATATCGTCTTTAACTCAGAAAGACAGTTGCGTAAACATGGGGCCTGGTGTCGGGATGCTGGTGTAAGTGTGGGTTTGCGACTTAACCCTCAGTGTTCAACTCAAGGAGATCACGCTCTCTATGATCCTTGTGCACCTGGTTCTCGTTTTGGCGTGACACTAGATAAAATTCCTAGTGATTTGCTGGATTTGGTTGACGGCCTTCATTTTCACACCCTTTGCGAGCAGGGAGCAGATGATTTACAAACAACTTTGAAAGCAGTAGAAGCGCAATTTGGACCGTATTTGCATCAGGTCAAATGGCTCAATATGGGTGGTGGTCATCACATCACAAGAGAAGGTTACGATGTGGATTTACTGATTTCAGAAATCAAGCGTATCCGAGAAACTTACAGTCTTGAAATCTATATCGAGCCGGGTGAAGCCATTGCACTCAATGCTGGTTATCTAGCAACTGAAGTATTGGATATTGTAGAAAACGGTATGGAAATCTTGGTTTTAGACGCCTCTGCGACCTGCCATATGCCTGATGTACTTGAGATGCCCTATCGTCCACCTTTGAGAAATGGCTTTGAGGCACAGGAAAAAGCCCATACATATAGACTTTCTTCCAATACTTGTCTGACAGGAGATGTGATCGGTGATTATAGCTTTGAAAATCCAGTTCAAATCGGAGACAGACTTTATTTTGAAGATATGGCTATTTACTCATTTGTCAAAAATAATACCTTTAATGGTATTGGATTGCCAAGTCTCTATCTCATGGACGAGCAGGGTGACTGTAGCTTAGTCAAAGCCTTCGGTTATCAAGATTTTAAAGGGAGATTATCATGATGGACAGTCCCAAAAAATTAGGTTATCGCATGCCAGCAGAGTACGAAGCACACCATGGTACCCTCATGATATGGCCGACTCGACCAGGATCGTGGCCTTTTCAAGGAAAAGCTGCTAAAGCAGCATTTAGCCAGATTATCAAAACTATTGCTCAAGGGGAAAGAGTCTATCTTTTGGTGGAGCAGGATTATCTATCTGAAGCCCAAGACTACCTTGGAGATAGCGTTGTTTATTTAGACATTCCCACCAATGATGCCTGGGCGCGTGATACAGGTCCGACTATTCTTGTCAATGATAAAGGCCAGAAATTAGCCATGGATTGGTCTTTCAATGCTTGGGGTGGTGCTGTTGATGGTCTTTATCAAGATTATGAAGATGATGACCAAGTAGCTAGTCGTTTTGCTGAGGCCTTGGAAATGCCTGTTTACGATGCCAAACCTTTTGTCCTTGAAGGCGGAGCGATACACAGCGATGGTCAAGGAACCATTCTCGTGACTGAAAGTTGCCTTCTCAGTCTTGGTCGCAATCCTCATCTTAGTAAGGAAGAAATCGAAAATACCTTATTAGAGTGCCTTGGAGCTGAAAAAGTTATCTGGCTTCCTTATGGTATTTATCAAGATGAAACCAATGAACACGTTGACAATGTTGCTGCCTTTGTTGGTCCTGCTGAGCTTGTTTTGGCTTGGACGGAAGACGAAACTGATCCTCAGTATGCCATGTCAGCAGCTGATTTAGCACTTTTAGAAAAGGAAACAGATGCAAAAGGACGGAAGTTTACCATTCATAAATTGCCTATCCCTGCAATTCGACAAGTTGTCACTGAGGACGATTTACCAGGCTATACTTATGAAGAAGGAGAAGAAGAGAGATACGCAGGTGAAAGGCTTGCTGCTTCCTATGTCAATTTCTATATTGCTAACAAGGCAGTCTTGGTTCCCCAGTTTGAGGATGTAAACGACCAAGTGGCCTTAGATATCCTCAGTAAGTGTTTCCCAGACCGTAAAGTTGTCGGAATTCCAGCCAGAGATATTCTTTTAGGTGGTGGCAATATCCACTGTATCACCCAACAAATCCCAGAATAGGAGAAAAAGATGAGAAATGTAAAAGTTTCAGCCATTCAGATGCAATGCGCTAAAGATGTTGAAACGAATATTCAAACAGCTGAACGTTTAGTTCGACAAGCTGCTGAGCAAGGAGCCCAAATTATTCTCTTGCCAGAGTTGTTTGAACGTCCCTATTTCTGTCAGGAACGTCAGTATGACTACTACCAGCATGCCCAGTCGGTGACAGACAATACAGCTATTCAGCATTTTAAAGTTCTTGCTAAGGAACTAGAAGTTGTTTTACCAATCAGTTTCTATGAAAAAGATGGCAATGTCTTGTATAACTCTATCGCCGTCATTGATGCAGATGGGGAAGTGCTGGGCGTTTATCGGAAGACTCACATACCAGATGATCATTATTATCAAGAAAAGTTTTATTTTACGCCTGGCAACACAGGTTTCAAGGTCTGGGACACTCGTTATGCTAAGATTGGGATTGGCATCTGTTGGGATCAATGGTTCCCTGAAACAGCGCGCTGTCTTGCATTGAATGGTGCTGAATTGCTCTTTTATCCAACAGCCATCGGTTCAGAGCCGATTTTGGATACAGACAGTTGTGGCCATTGGCAACGTACCATGCAAGGACACGCAGCAGCAAATATTGTTCCAGTCATCGCAGCCAATCGTTATGGATTAGAGGAAGTCACTCCAAGTGAGGAAAATGGTGGACAGAGTTCCAGTCTTGACTTCTACGGTTCCTCCTTTATAACGGATGAAACAGGAGCTATTCTAGAGCAAGCTGAAAGACAAGGAGAAGCTGTTCTGTTAGCTACTTATGACCTAGACAAGGGAGCATGCGAACGCCTAAACTGGGGCTTGTTTCGAGATAGAAGACCCGAAATGTATCAACGTATTACAGACTAGTATGGGAGAAATGAGAGATTCATGCTGCTAGACTAACTTCTTATTAGCAACTATAAGATACTAGGTCATCTAGCAAGTGAATTTTATATTTTCACTCTCCAAGGCTTTCTCGCGCTTTTATGCGAGGAGCTTTTCTATTTAAGCTTTATCAATAAAACATGCTATAATAGTTGCAGAAAGGTTGGTATTTATGGCTAGGATATTGGTTATTGAAGACAATAGTGACATTCAAGAAATTTTGCGAACACTTCTCACTGAGGAGCATGAGGTGATTCAAGCCTTTTCTGGTACAGAAGGAATCATGCTTTTTGACCAAGGTGGGATTGACCTCGTTTTGCTAGATATCATGCTTCCTGGGAAAAATGGGGATCAGGTTTTAAAAGCCATCAGGGAACAAAGTCAAACTCCAGTCATTATGCTGACGGCTTTGAGCGATAAAAAGTTAATCAGTCAATATCTCTTAGATGGTGCCAATGATTATATAGTGAAACCTTTTGATTTGGATGAAGTCTTTGCTAGAGTTACTGTTCAGTTACGTCAAAGTGCAGAAAAACAGCCTGTGAAAATATTAAAAACTGAAAATCTGCCACAAAACTTGAAAAATATCCAGTTTGATACAGAAAGTTTTGAAATCAAAAATAGTCAGGAAACGATTCGTCTTGCTAAGAAAGAATGCTTGATTCTCCAAACTCTCCTTAAACACCCTAAGAAAATTTTTACAAAAGAAGAACTTTATGAATTGGTCTGGGAGGAGAGCTATCTACCGGGAGATAATACTCTTAATACGCATTTGAGTAATCTTCGTAAAAAATTAAACCAGCTGGATCCAACTCAAGAATATATTGAAACCATTTGGGGAGTTGGGGTAAGATTAAAAGGAGACAAGCAATGACCTACATGATAATCTTTATCCTACTGGTTCTCTTAATTATTTTATCGATTGCATTGATTCGCTACCATCTAGCACTTAAAAACTTGAGTCAACAGATTGAAGACAAGATTCTTACGGGTAGTATGAAAAGAGTCGGAATCAGCATTTTTTCCAAACATTTTTTACATCTCTACCAGCAGATTGAAAATCTATTTCAGGAAGTAGAGCAATCTCGATTGGTTATGAAGAGGGAAAAGCAGACTCTGGATATGGCCATCAGCAATATCGCCCACGATATTCGGACGCCTTTGACTATCGCTTCAGGCTACACCCAACAATTGATAAAGTCTCCTGAAGACAAAGCAGAAACCTTACAAAAAATAGCCCAGCATCTTGATTTAGTTTCCAAACGTTTGGAGGCTCTCCTAGAATATCGTCGTTTGATGGAAGGAGCTGTCAAACCGAAACTGGAAGAAGTGGATTTTTCAGCTTTTATCACCAAAAAAACTCTGGCTTATTATGATGTTTTTCAGGCGGCAAATATCACGCTTGATTTTAAGGTTGAAGCTGGTCTGAAAATGAGGACTGATGAAGACTTGCTGGATCGAATTTTACAAAATCTGCTTGGAAATGTCCTCAAACATGGCAAGGAAGAAGCGCGGCTATCTTTGAGAAAGGAAAAGGAACAGCTTGTCTTAGAGATTGCAAACCTTGTTAAACAGCCCATCAAAAGAATAGAAAATCTCAGCAACCGTTTTTATTCTGAAAATCTATCAGATACTGAAGAATCATCTGGTTTAGGCCTTTATATCACTGAGGAATTATGCCATCTCCTCGGTGCAGAGATGAAACTAAGCACATATGGGCAGTGGTTGTCGGTTTTTATTTACTTTTAACGAAATAAACCTCCTCTGTAGGCTAGAGGAGGTCTTTTTTATAGACTTTTCTTTTTGAAAACTGCCAATCCACTTAGATTAAAGATTACAATAACAGCTAAGCTAACTATAAGTGTATAGAAAATGGATTCACTATTAGCAGTCATAGCATAGAAAAACTGCAATGATAAATATGGCAAAATTTTGATACTTGGGAAGATGAGCATTGGCATAGAAAGTAAGATAGAGCTGACCAAATATCCAATAAATACTGCAAGATAAGAATGACTAACATAGAGGATGAAGGAAACAATGGAAAGCCAAGCAAGGAGGCAAAGGAATTGAAGGGAAATGGTTATCAGTAGATTGCCAATAAAGCCATCAGGCATAGTGCCAAATCCATTTAAGATAGTTGCTGGAATAAAGGCAATCACAAGGCTGATGATAACTTGCAAGAGTGCAATACAAGTCAATACAAAGGCTTTGGCAAGGAAAAACTCGGTACGAGAGACACCCACTGTTAAATTATTTTTATAGAGTTTGCCGATTAAATCAACTCCAAGAACGAGGCAGGCTAGAACTATGCAGAGAAAAACGAGGTTTGAACCTTGACTAGATGCGTTGATCAGGGCTTGTACACCGTCCCAACCATGGGTTGGAATGTCTGGCTCTTCTGTCTGGATTGCCATTAGATGGCCAGTAGCCCCAAAAACAGCCCCCATTAACATGAGTACAAAGAGAATGAACTCTGTAATCCAGAATCCTTTGGAACGGAAAAGACGGTAAAAGTCTGCTTGAATGGTATGTATCATGATTTTTCTCCTATTGGACCAATTGAGTGAAGTATTCTTCTAGGTTTTGACGAGCATAGTAAATCTCGTCAATGGCAACATCTGCCAAGGTTAATTCTTTGAGAATCTGTTTGACATCTTGTTCCTGACCAAAGATATGGATTTCATTTTCTGGATTAACAACCTTGAACTGGAGCTGGATTCGTTCTTTCAATACTTGACAAGCTTTCTCTTGGTCGGCTGTCTTAAGCACAATATAATCCTCACTTAGTGTTTCAAATTCAGCTTTGCTGATTTCACGGATAATCTTGCCTTGATCTAAAATACCAAAACGATTAGCTAGGAGATAGAGTTCTGACAAGATATGGCTAGAGATGAGAATGGTGATCCCTTGTTCTTGATTGAGCCGTTGAATCATCAGACGAAATTCTTTGATACCGATTGGGTCGAGACCGTTGATAGGTTCATCTAAGATCAGGAAGTCTGGTTTGGATAGAAGAGCAATGGCGATCCCAAGTCTTTGTTTCATTCCTAGAGAGAAATCACGAAAGACTTTTTTACCTGTATCTGACAAGCCTACATAGTCCAGCGTTTCTCGAATGACTTGATCAGCATTTGGAATATGACGAATCATACAGTAATATTTCAGATTTTGGTAGGCTGTTAAGTGATTATGAGCTACGGGTGATTCGATAACAGAACCTACTCGAGATAGAGCCTTGGTCCACTCATTTTCCGATTGACTAGAAAAGAGGGAAACAGTTCCTTTATCCGCAAACAGTAGTTGCGTAATGATTTTGATTAAGGTGGTTTTCCCAGCTCCATTCTTCCCAATAAGTCCATAAATATCTCCCTCTCTTATCGTTAGATGAAGATCCTGAAGGATAGCTTGTTTGTCAAAGTTTTTGGACAATCCATGAATGTCGAGTACTGTTTTCATGATTCTCTCCTTTTGATTTATTTTGATAACTTTAGTATAAAGCATAGAAATCAAAGAAAGCTCAAGCATTTCTAAAGAGTTTCTAAAGTTTTAGGAATTCTTAAATATCAAAACCCAGTTGATATGAACTGGGCTTCTTAATTATAAAATATATTTCTCAATCGCACGCGCAACGCCGTCTTCTTCGTTGCTGGCTGTAACATCATCAGCTAGGGATTTGACATAATCGCTGGCATTTCCCATAGCAATGCCCAGCCCTGCAAACTGGAGCATTTCGATATCGTTATTGGCATCGCCCATGGCCATGATTTCTGAGGAATCAATCTTCAAAATATCTGCTAGTCGAGAAAGAGCAGTAGCCTTTGTCGTTCCAAGTGGCATGGCTTCATAAATGACAGGCTGTGAACGAACGCCACTGAATCCTTGGCAGAGTTCCCCAGCAAAACGCTCTTCAAAATCGTCAGTTTGATTCTCTGTTCCTAAAAACATCCCTTGGAACATCCGGTACTTACCACTAGTCGCTTCCTCAAGAGAAATTTCAGTCAGGTCTGAAAAGACTAGTTTAGCATCATTTTCAATGACTTGATTGGGCTTGCCACCGAGGACAAAATAATGTTCCTCATCAAAAAGAGTCAACTGAACATCACTTTTTTCAGCTAGGTCATAGAGGTATTCGATGTCAGATGGACTGAGTTCTTGCCAATCAACCAGACTCCAGTCACTTGTCTGGTGGGTTGAGCAACCGTTGTTAACAATCACATACTCATTCTGGAGATCCAGTCCCAGTTTTTTATAGTAGGGGAGGACGCCGAAAAGCGGGCGACCCGTACAAAGTACCAGTTTGATACCTTTTTCAATAGCTTGGTGAATAGCAGTAATGTGGGCTGGTGGGATTTCCTTGGCTTCATTGAGGAGAGTTCCGTCCATATCCAAGGCTAGTAGTTTAATCATAGGTCTTCCTTCTTTATCTTTTGGTATTATTATAGCATATATTAGAAAAGGTTACACGTTATTCAATTAAGCAAATAATTATATTTAGCAAGCTGGTCAAAAAAACAGAGGATTTAAGATGAATAACACATTTTTCATCTTAAATCCTCTGTTTTCCTTAATTTTTTACAAGTCAACTTGATTAGACGTGGGGTATGATTTATCTTCTAAATTTTCGTTTGATAATAGAGCGTTGAACTTTTAAAACAAGTAAGCTGGATCCGATTGCTGCGACAAATGCAAGAGCAGTTGATAATTTTAATGCTAAAAAGATAAAACTAAAGATAGCAATACAGATACAAAAAACAGCAATATTAACAAAAAATAGGATTTCCTTGAGATTGGCATCAGATTGTGCTTCAGGTGTATAATCTTGATAGCGAGGAATCTGATGATTTAATTCTTCTTGATAGTCTACCTCATAGGATTGTAATTTTCTTACAGGCATTATTCTCTCCTTAACTGTACATACCTATTCTATCATTTTTTTATCGGATAATTATTACAGTAAGGTTACAAAAAGAATAAAGTCCCTTTTCATTTTCAAACCATTGTTCAGGACACGATAGTTTGAAAATAATAGTACGCATAATATTAAGGTTGTTAAACACCTATTGAAAATAGATTAGTAGAAATTGAAACAGTACATTAATACTCTTCAAAACAAGTTAGCATCAGCTTGTATTAGGTATATGTTACTAATTTAGTCAGTTTTATCTACAATCAAAAAGCTGTTCTTTGATTTTTATTGAGTATATAGACTGCAAATTGCGCTTAAAAATGGTATAATGGTAAAGTTATATAGTCCCGATAAGATGGTAGGTATTTATCACTAAGAGTTTTCCTACCAGTACTTTGTAACTCTATAACACTATTTTTAAGGGGGGACATTTTTATGTCAGAACGTAAATTATTCACGTCTGAATCTGTATCTGAGGGGCACCCTGATAAGATTGCAGACCAAATTTCAGATGCGATTTTGGATGCTATTTTAGCCAAGGATCCAGAGGCGCACGTTGCTGCGGAGACAGCTGTATATACTGGTTCCGTCCACGTTTTTGGTGAAATTTCTACAAATGCCTATGTGGATATTAATCGTGTGGTTCGTGATACCATTGCAGAGATTGGCTACACCAATACAGAGTATGGATTTTCTGCTGAGACGGTGGGAGTCCATCCGTCACTTGTTGAGCAGTCACCGGATATCGCCCAAGGTGTTAACGAAGCCTTGGAGGTCCGTGGAAATGCTGATCAAGATCCGCTTGACTTGATTGGTGCTGGTGACCAAGGGCTCATGTTTGGATTTGCAGTGGATGAAACAGAAGAGCTCATGCCTTTGCCAATTTCACTCAGTCATAAATTGGTTCGTCGTCTGGCAGAACTTCGTAAGACTGGTGAAATAAGATATCTTCGCCCAGATGCTAAATCACAAGTTACGGTTGAGTACGATGAAAATGACCGTCCAGTACGTGTGGACACAGTTGTTATTTCAACTCAGCACGATCCAGAAGTCAGCAACGAACAAATTCACAATGATGTCATTAATAAGGTTATCAAAGAGGTTATTCCAGCCTCTTACTTGGATGCGCAAACAAAATTCTTCATCAATCCTACTGGTCGTTTTGTAATCGGTGGACCTCAAGGGGACTCAGGTTTGACTGGTCGTAAGATTATCGTAGATACTTATGGTGGCTACTCTCGTCACGGTGGTGGTGCTTTCTCTGGTAAAGATGCGACTAAGGTGGACCGTTCTGCGTCATATGCAGCTCGCTATATTGCAAAGAATATTGTTGCAGCAGGTCTGGCTAAGAAGGCAGAAGTGCAATTGGCTTATGCTATCGGTGTTGCCCAGCCTGTTTCTGTCCGTATCGATACCTTTGGTACAGGAAGAGTAGCTGAAAGCAAGCTTGAAAAAGCAACTCGTCAAATCTTTGACCTTCGTCCTGCAGGGATTATCCAAATGCTGGACCTTAAGCGTCCAATTTACCGTCAAACAGCGGCTTATGGTCACATGGGACGTACAGATATTGACCTTCCATGGGAACGCTTGGACAAGGTAGATGCTTTGAAAGAAGCAGTCAAATAAAATCTTGAGAGGGGGACTTCCCCTCTTTTTTACTGATAAAACATTTCACATACAAATATAAGACTACTATAATTAAGTTAGAAATGATAAAGCTAGAAAGAAGTTTACTGCATAAAATCTGTACAGTAAGATTAAAATCATGAAAAAGAAAACAATAGCAATTATACAATGTATTTTGTATCTCATAGCTTCTTATATAGCTCTTCAGTTGTGTAGTATTAACAGAAGTTTAGTGGGTGAATTCTTTTTCATTCTGGTTTAGTATTTGGAAACTAGAAAAAGCACTAGATAATGATTCACAATAATAACTCCAAAGACTTAGATCTGTTTTGTTTGCAGGTCTAAGTCTTTTTATCACTTTAAAAAAACTGCTATATCATCTTTCCGAAAAACTATAATTTTCTTGAAAAACAAATAAGTCTATGCTATACTACTTGTAGACTTATTTATGGAGAAAATACATGAAACGTGAGATTTTACTGGAACGAATCGACAAACTAAAACAAATCATGCCCTGGTATGTTCTTGAATATTACCAATCTAAGCTTGCTGTTCCTTACAGTTTTACAACCTTGTACGAATACCTCAAGGAATATGATCGATTTTTCAGCTGGGTTTTAGAGTCTGGTATCTCAAATGCCGATAAAATATCTGATATTTCTTTATCTGTCTTGGAAAATATGTCTAAGAAAGACATGGAATCCTTTATCCTTTACCTACGTGAACGTCCTTTACTGAATGCTAATACAACCAAGCAAGGTGTTTCACAGACAACTATCAATCGGACCTTGTCAGCACTTTCTAGTCTTTACAAGTATCTGACCGAGGAAGTTGAAAACGATCAGGGAGAACCTTATTTCTATCGAAATGTAATGAAGAAAGTTTCAACCAAGAAAAAGAAAGAGACACTTGCTGCCAGAGCTGAAAATATCAAGCAAAAACTCTTTCTTGGTGATGAAACAGAAGGTTTTCTTACTTATATTGACCAAGAGTACCCACAACAGCTCTCTAATCGAGCTCTCTCATCATTCAACAAAAATAAAGAACGTGATTTGGCCATTATTGCCCTTCTCTTGGCATCGGGTGTTCGCTTATCTGAAGCTGTTAATCTGGATCTAAGAGATCTCAATCTTAAAATGATGGTTATCGATGTCACTCGAAAAGGTGGCAAACGTGATTCGGTAAATGTCGCTGCCTTTGCTAAGCCTTATCTAGAAAATTATCTGGCCATTCGTAATCAACGCTATAAGACTGAAAAGACGGACATTGCACTCTTTCTAACTCTCTATCGAGGTGTTCCTAATCGTATCGATGCTTCCAGCGTTGAGAAAATGGTTGCTAAGTACTCTGAGGACTTCAAAGTCCGTGTAACCCCCCACAAACTACGACATACCCTAGCAACTAGGCTCTATGATGCTACTAAATCGCAAGTTTTGGTTAGTCACCAGCTAGGTCACGCCAGTACACAAGTCACTGACCTCTATACCCATATCGTAAATGATGAACAAAGGAATGCCTTGGATAGTTTATAAATTACATAAATTAAATTATGTGATACATTAGAAAGGGATTCAATAAACTATTCATCTTATTTGATCATATCAAATACAATTGCTAACAGAGTAAACGGCTTTAAAGAATATGAAATAAAATTTATGTGGCCACTAGCTTGCCTTTCTTTGTAACATCCTGGATATGCAAATCACTTATAATTGGTATTCATCTCAAAATAAGAGGATTCCACAAAAATAAATCAAATTGAGCACCTATAAAAGCATGCTGCCTGCGATGACCAATATTTTATCAGAAAATAAAATTCCGCTAAAAACAATCATGGATAGGGTTGGATATTCTGATTCTGATGTTACTAATTCCATCTACCACCCACGTCACAAAGAACATGAAAGATGAAGCAATCAATGTACTGGATAAAGTTATGAAAAAGATTTTTTAAAAAGTTTTGCCCCTTTTTTGCCCCCTAAATACAAAAATAGCCCTTCGGATAAAATCCGAGGGGCTAGAAACGTTGTTAAATCAACGGCCGAACTTTTGAATTTCAAGGTTCGGGATAAAATAGTTCACTGAACTATTTTATTTCTTAAGGTTGTAGAATGATTTCAATCCACGGTATTCTGCTACTTCACCAAGTTGGTCTTCGATGCGAAGCAATTGGTTGTATTTAGCGATACGGTCTGTACGTGAAAGTGAACCTGTTTTGATTTGTCCTGCGTTAGTTGCAACTGCGATGTCAGCGATTGTTGAATCTTCAGTTTCACCTGAACGGTGTGATACAACGGCAGTGTAACCAGCTTCTTTCGCCATTTCGATAGCGTCGAATGTTTCAGTAAGAGTACCGATTTGGTTAACTTTGATAAGGATTGAGTTAGCAGCACCTTCTGCAATACCTTTTTCAAGGTAAGAAGTGTTTGTTACGAAGAAGTCGTCACCAACCAATTGAACTTTACCACCAAGACGTTCAGTAAGAGCTTTCCAACCGTCCCAGTCATTTTCATCCATACCATCTTCGATAGTGATGATTGGGTATTTGTTTACCAATTCTTCAAGGTAGTCGATTTGTTCTGCAGCAGTACGTACAGCTGCTCCTTCACCTTCGAATTTAGTGTAGTCGTAAACTTTACGTTCTTTATCGTAGAATTCTGATGAAGCACAGTCAAATCCGATAAATACGTCTTTACCAGGAACATATCCAGCAGCTTCGATAGCAGCAAGGATAGTTTCAACTCCGTCTTCAGTTCCTTCAAAACGAGGAGCAAATCCACCTTCGTCACCTACGGCTGTTTCCAAACCACGAGATTTAAGGATTTTCTTAAGAGCATGGAAGATTTCAGCACCCCAACGAAGAGCTTCTTTGAATGATGGCGCACCAGCAGGTACGATCATGAATTCTTGGAAAGCGATTGGAGCGTCAGAGTGAGAACCACCGTTGATGATGTTCATCATTGGAGTTGGAAGAACTTTAGTGTTGAATCCACCAAGGTAGCTGTAAAGTGGGATTTCAAGGTAGTCAGCAGCAGCACGAGCTACAGCGATAGACACACCAAGGATTGCGTTTGCACCCAATTTACCTTTGTTAGGAGTACCGTCAAGAGCGATCATAGCACGGTCGATAGCTTGTTGGTCACGTACATCGTAGCCGATGATAGCTTCAGCAATGATGTTGTTTACGTTGTCAACAGCTTTTTGTGTACCAAGACCACCGTAACGAGATTTGTCACCGTCGCGAAGTTCAACTGCTTCATGTTCACCAGTAGAAGCTCCTGATGGAACCATACCACGTCCGAAAGCACCTGATTCAGTGTAAACTTCTACTTCAAGTGTTGGGTTACCGCGTGAGTCTAGGACTTCGCGAGCGTAAACATCAGTAATAATTGACATTTTTTACTCTCCTTATGAGTTAAATTTTTTACACCTCTATAATACCTTAAAACCCCTCCTTTTTCAAGAAAAAACGTTATCTTTGTGCAAATTTTCCTTAACTTTATAAAGTAATCGCTTTCTTTTGTCTGTTTTATTCCAACTTTTATGATATACTGTTTTCATGACAGATTTATCAAAACAATTACTTGAAAAAGCTCATGGTGGGCCAAAATTAAATCCTGATGAGCAAAGACGCTATCTGGGTACTTTTGAGGAAAGAGTTCTTGGATATGCAGATATTGACACGGCAAATAGCTCTCAGTTAGAAAAAGGTTTTTTATCTATTTTAGAAAATCTTCAGGAAAAAGCAGAGCCACTATTTGTAAAGATTTCTCCAAATCTCGAATTTGACAAACAAGTTTTCTACTTAAAAGAAGCAAAAGAAACTGATAGTCAAGCTACAATAGTATCTGAGGACCATGCTTCTTCTCCTTTTGGACTGATTATCCATAGCAATGCACCAGTACAAGTAGAAGAAAAGGACCTTCGACTTGCTTTTGCAAAACTTTGGGAAGTTAAAAAGGAAGAACCAGCCAAAACATCCATATGGAAGAAATGGTTTGGCTAAATCTTGCGCATATTTAATAAGTGCCCGATATTGGCAGCCGTGTGCTCCAAATAGAGACTGGCATTTTTCAGACTATCTTCTAAAGGTTCACTTTTCTCCAAAATAGAAAAGGCAGCTTGGATATTCTCAAATGGAAGGGAAGGTAAATCTTCAGCAAGACTACCGCAAATAGCAATAACAGTAACTCCGACAGGAGTTCTTTTTGCTACGCCTATCGGCGCTTTCCCAGCAAAGCTTTGACTGTCCAGTCTACCTTCACCAACGATAACCAAGTCAGCATCTGCAACTTTCTTATCAAAATCAATCAAATCTAAACAGGTATCAATTCCAGACACGATATTTGCCAGAGTAAAGGCACACAAACCACCAGCAATGCCTCCACCAGCTCCTGCTCCTTTAAGTTCCAATGTTGCAGGGGAGACTTTTTCATAAAAATCTTGGATCGCTTGATCTACGGCCTCAAACATAGTAGTATCTAAACCTTTTTGTTTGCCAAAAGTATAAGTCGCACCTTGAGGACCACATAAGGGACTCACGACATCTGATAAAATACGAATTTGAACATCTTCTGGAATTTCATAGCGATTTTCTATTGAAACAGAAGCTAAGTTTGATAAGGACTGACCGCAAGCGGGCAAGACATTTCCATCCCTATTATAAAATCGATAACCTAAACCAGCAGCGATCCCAATTCCTCCGTCATTACTGGCCGTACCACCAACACCGATATAGATTTCTTTAATCCCTTTAACAATGAGATGGTGAATCAACTCTCCAATACCACAAGTTTGGATTTGAAGTGGATTTCGTTTCTCTAGCGGAATCTTTCCAAGGCCAACCAAATCAGCAACTTCGAACAGGGCTAGTTGTTCTTTTTGAAAATAGTGTATGGCTTCTTTTTGTCCAAAAGGGCCTGTCACTTGGATCCATTTTTCTTCTAGGTCAAGTGAATGTCGAATAGCATCTACTGTACCTTCGCCACCATCACCCACAGGGCAGAGGAGACATTCTACATCTGCTATCGATTGTTGGAAGCCTCTTTTAATAGATTCAGCTACCTCTTCAGCAGTCAAGCTTTCCTTAAATGAATCTGGTGCAATTACAATCTTCATATTTTCCCTCATTCTAAAAAGTCAATCAAAGGAAGAACTTCTAAAAAATCCCTCTTGTCAACATGATATGGTATTTCTTTTTTGAGTACCTCTTTGGCACAAAAAGCAATTCCCAGTCCTGCAGACTTTAGCATTAATAAATCATTAACCCCATCACCGATTGCAATCGTTCTTTCTTTAGAAAGTTTTAGTTCCTTTCTCCATTGTTCCAGAGTCTCTTTTTTAACCTCGGGACTAATAATTTGTCCAACTAATTTTCCTGTTAGATGATCGTCTTTAACTTCAAGTTGATTGGCAGAGAAATAGGCAATGTCGAGGGATTTTGCTAATCTCGCAACTATTGGTGTAAATCCACCGGACACCAGACCAACTAGGATGCCATTCTTTTGGAGAATGGAAATGAATTCCTGAGCATTTGGCGATAGATGAATAGAGTTGAAAACTGTATCAAAGACCGAAATAGGAAGACCTTCCAAGAAGGACACTCTGTCTCGTAAACTTCTTTCAAAATCTAGCTCTCCTCGCATTGCCTGACTTGTAAGCTGCGCAATTTCCTCCTCACAACCTGCCTCTCTACCCAACAAATCAATCACTTCTTCTAGGATTAAGGTTCCATCAACATCCATGACACACAAGCCTTTTACTTGAGACATCAGTTCTCCTCTCTAAATAGCCTAAAAATCGTATGAAGTCATCATACGATTTTATCTATTAGTTAACTAAGCTTTGGTACAAGTCTAGGTATGACTTGCAGGCTGTATCCCATGAGAAATCACACTCCATAGCTTGTTTTTGTAAGTTTCTCCAAACGTCAGGATGGTTTCTATACAAGTCCAATGCTGTTTGGAAAGTCCAATTTAACCAATAAGGAGATAGATTGTCAAAGCTAAAGCCAGTACCACTTCCTTCAATTGGATTGAAAGCGCGAACGGTATCTCTCAAGCCACCAACTTCATGGACCAATGGCAAGGTTCCATAACGCATAGCCATCATTTGAGACAAGCCACATGGCTCAAAACGACTTGGCATGAGGAAGAGGTCACAAGCAGCGTAGATTTCTTGAGCTAGTTTGACATCAAAAGTGATATTTGCTGATAGCTTGTCTGGGTAAATCTGAGCAAACCACGAGAAAGCCCCTTCAAAGGCTGGATCACCAGTTCCCAAAAGAACAATCTGAACATCATTTTGCAAGATATGTTGAAGACTTTCAACCACCACATCAAAACCTTTTTGACGTGTCAAACGAGAAACAATTCCCACCAGTGGAACGTCGGCTCTAACTGGCAAGCCAACTCTTTCTTGCAATTTTGCCTTGTTTTGGGCCTTCCCAGACAAATCTTCCTGATTAAAATGATAATCTAATAGAGCATCCGTCTGAGGATTATACAGGTCAGCATCAATCCCATTCACAATACCAGATACCTTACCAGACTCCATTCGAAGTATCTGATCCAAGTTACATCCGAACTGACTGGTCATAATTTCATGAGCATAACTAGGCGAAACGGTTGAAACACGGTCCGCATAGAGAATACCAGCCTTCATCCAGTTCAGACAGTTGTTCCAGCGAAGGGTACCATCAGCATAACGTTCAAAACCGACTCCAAACAAATCCCATAACATTCCTTCTGAAAATTGTCCTTGGAATTCCAAATTATGAATGGTTAAAACTGTTTTAATTCCCTCATAGGCTTGAATCCAACGGTATTTTTCCTTTAACAAGAAAGGAATCATAGCTGTATGGTAGTCATGAACATGGAGAAGGTCAGGAATAAAGTCAATCCTTTCCATAGCCTCAATGGCAGCCAGTTGGAAAAAGGCAAAGCGTTCTCCGTCGTCAAAATCACCGTAAACATGGCCACGGAAGAAATAATATTGGTTGTCAATAAAGTAGAAGGTTACACCGTTTAAGACGGTTTTCTTAATCCCACAGTACTGTCTGCGCCAACCAACACTAACCTCAAAATGAAGAACATCTTCAATCTGATTTCCAAATTTAGCCTCTACCATGTCATAGTAGGGTAAAATCACTGCAACTTCGTGCCCAGCTTTTACCAGTGATTTGGGAAGAGCGCCAATAACGTCTCCCAAACCACCTGTTTTTGAAAAGGGTGCACCCTCTGCTGCTACAAATAAAATTTTCATGAATGAATATCCTCTGTTACTTTGCTACCTTTCTTAACGACAACTGGATGTTCTGCAGTCCCTCGAATCACAACACCAGGCTCAACTTCAACACCCTTGTCCAAGATAGCATATTCGACCTGAGCTCCTTCTCCAATAACAACACGAGGGAAGAGCAGGCTATCTTTAACCAGGCTATCCTTATGGACATGAATATTACGTGATAGAACAGAATTAGCCACTTGACCTTCAATGATACTACCAGACGCAAACTGAGAAGTACTTACCTTAGATGTATTAGCATAATAAGTTGGTTCTTCGTTTTTGACCTTTGTATAAATCTTTTGGTTTGGTGAGAAGAGAGAGTAAAATTTTTGTGATTCAAGCATATCAATATTCGCTTGATAATAAGACTCTACAGAATGAATATTTGCTAGATAACCTGTGTATTCGTAGGCAAAAGCTCCTTCTTTTGCAGCCAAATCCCGTAAAACATAGCGCAATTTCTCTGGATGTTCTTTTTTAGCTTCTTTTTCCAAGCGTTCAATCAACCAAGGTGTATCAACGACAAAGATATCTGTGGACATGTTATAGATTTGATCTGGTAACTTGCTATCAAAGAGTTTATGAGAACGAACATGGTCTGTTTCATCCACTTCCAAGATTGCATTTACTTCTGAAATATCTTTCTTAGCTAGTTTTTTATAAACTACAGTGATAGGCCCTTTTGTTGTACTGTGTAGGTGGAAAACTTGGTTCAAATCAATGTTAATCAGAACATCACAGTTAAGGGCAACTGTTTGGTTTGAGCCAGAACGTTTCAAATAAGTAAGAAGCTGATGGTAGTATTCTTTTCCAACTGTACTACTTTCCACACGGGTATTGTAAATACCTAGATAATAGTGACTTAGAAGGGTTGACAAGCCCCACTCACGTCCTGAACGAATATGGTCAAAGACTGAGCTAATATTATCTTGTTGGAAAATACCAAAGATACTACGGACACCTGCATTAGCAAGACTGGAAAGTGGGAAGTCAATCAAGCGATATTTACCTCCAAAAGGCAAACTAGCTACTGGACGGTGGTCTGTCAGTGTTGACATATCATGAAAACCAACTGTGTTTCCTAAAATGGCAGAATATTTATCAATCTTCATCTGTTGCTACCCCCACTACTTCATCATATCCTACAACTTGTACTTCTTCTGTTCCATCAATTTCGACACCATCAGAAATAACTGCACCTTCACCAATAATGGCACGTTTGATTTTAGCTCCCTGACCAACAATCGCACCACTCATGATAACTGAATCAACAACTTCTGCCCCTTCGCGAACTTGTGCTCCTGTTGAAAGGATAGAATGCTTAACAGTTCCATCGACAAAACAGCCATCGACAACCAAAGAATCTTCCACGTGAGCATTGGCACCAAGGAAGTTTGGTGGTGAAATCAAGTTTCTTGAGTAAATTTTCCATTGACGGTTACGGCTATCCAAGGCATTTTCTGGAGAAATGTACTCCATATTCGCTTCCCAAAGTGACTCAATCGTACCAACGTCTTTCCAGTAGCCATTGAATTCATAGGCATAGACACTTTCACCTGACTCAAGGTAATTTGGAATGACATTCTTACCGAAGTCTGACATATCGACATTGCTCTTTTCAGCAGCAACAAGCATATTGCGAAGACGTTGCCAATCAAAGATATAAATCCCCATAGAAGCTTTAGTAGATTTAGGTTGAGCTGGTTTTTCTTCAAATTCAACAATACGATTGTTTGCATCTGTATTCATAATACCAAAACGGCTAGCTTCTTTCAGAGGAACATCAAGAACTGCGACTGTCAAGCTGGCATTATTATCCTTGTGAGACTGGAGCATATCATCATAGTCCATTTTGTAGATGTGGTCTCCAGAGAGAATCAAGACATACTCAGGATTGACACTGTCGATATAGTCGATATTTTGGTAAATAGCGTGACTAGTCCCTTCGAACCAACGATTTCCTTCACTTGCAGAATAAGGTTGAAGAATAGAGACACCAGAATTGATACCGTCTAGTCCCCAGCTTGAACCGTTCCCAATATGATTGTTGAGAGCAAGTGGCTGGTACTGGGTGATGACTCCAACATTGTGAATCCCTGAGTTGGCACAGTTTGAAAGAGCAAAGTCAATGATACGGTAGCGCCCACCAAATTGCACAGCTGGTTTTGCAATGCTTTGAGTGAGTTTACCGAGACGAGTTCCTTGCCCACCAGCAAGAATCAAAGCTAACATTTCATTCTTCATTTTCTACTCCTTTTTGGTTTTTACTTGTGACGGTTTTTGCAGATTTCAAGCGACGTTTGATTTTCCATACACTTGCTCCCATAGCAGGTAGGGTAAAGGTCAAGGTCTGCTCATAATCTTTCCATAGTCCTTCTTGCGTTTGAACAGTTTGATTATGTTCTTTCCAAACGCCTCCCCACTCTTCTAACTCAGTATTCCAGACTTCTTCATAAATACCTGCAACGGGTAGTCCGATTGTAAAATCTTTCCGTTCAACAGGTGCCATATTAAAGATACAGACTAACATATCATCCTTCTTACCCTTACGGATGAAGGAAAGAACACTCTGGTCTCGATTATCCGCATCAATAATTTCAATACCATCATAGCTAGTATCGATTTCCCACAGACAGCGATGGTCTTTGTAAAACTGGTTTAGCTGAGAAGTGAAATACTTCATCTTAGCATTCATAGGGTCTTCTAGATTAGACCATTCCAACTGTTCTTCAGATTTCCATTCCAAGAATTGACCGTATTCGCTACCCATGAAGAGCAATTTCTTACCAGGGTGACAAATTTGGTAAGTGTAGAGATTGCGTAATCCTGCAAATTGATTATAGCGATCGCCCCACATCTTATGCATCATACTCTTCTTACCGTGAACCACTTCATCGTGCGAGAATGGTAGGAGATAGTTTTCATTGAAAACATACATAAAGCTGAAAGTCACCAGGTTAAAGTCATATTTACGATAAATCGGATCTTCTTCGTAGAAACGGAGGATATCATTCATCCAACCCATATTCCACTTGTAGTCAAATCCTAGACCACCAAGCTCTTTCATTCCCGTAATCTTGGTTGCTGACGAACTTTCTTCTGCGATCATCATCACATCTGGATGAACTAGTTTAATCACATCATTCAAGCGTTGAAGGAAATAATAGCCCTCGTAGTTGAGATTCCCGCCATCTTTATTAGGCGTCCATGGTGCATCATCATAATCAAGATAGAGCATGTTGCTAACCGCATCCACGCGAATACCATCTAGATGGTAAAAGTCAATCCAAAACTTAATACTAGAAATCAAGAAAGACTGGACTTCATTCTTTCCAAGGTCAAAATTGAGTGCTCCCCAACCGTAGTTATGAGCCTTATTATGGTCTTGATATTCAAAAGTCGGTGTTCCATCATAATAGGCCAAGGCATCATCATTAATGGTAAAATGACCAGGTACCCAGTCTACAATAACGCCTATATTGTTTAAGTGACATTCCTCAACAAAATCTTGAAACTCTTCAGGGCGACCATAGGTATGCTCTAAAGCGAAGTACCCCATAAGCTGATAGCCCCAACTCAAACCTAGTGGGTGAGACATCAAGGGCATAAACTCAATGTGAGTATAGTTCATCTCAACCAAGTAAGGAATGAGTTCATCTTTCAATTGAGCAAAACTATAAGGTGTGCCATCAAGATTTCTCTTCCAAGATCCAGCATGGACCTCATAAATATTGACAGGACGCTCTTCAAAGCTCAAGCGTTTTCTACGAGCTAACCAAAGCCCATCCTTCCATTTCTTTTCTGGAATCTCTGTTAAAATAGCTCCAGTTCCCGGACGTGCCTCATACCGTACAGCCAAAGGATCAATCTTCATCAGCTGATGACCATTTGCACGTGTGATATGATACTTGTAAATTTGGCCTTCATGAGCAAGGCTGGTAAAGACTTCCCAGACACCAAATTCATTTCGTTCCATTGGAATTTGATTTTCTACCCAATTCGTGAAATCCCCCACCAAGTGGACAGCCTGAGCGTTGGGAGCCCACACACGAAATGTATAACCGTACTCTCCATTTAGTTCTTCCCTATGTGCTCCTAGATAATGCTGAAGGTGAAAATTTTCTCCTGTCATAAAGGTGCGCAAAGCTTCTCTTTTATCCATAATACCTCCCCTTTTTCTGTAAGCGTTTTCTATAGATTTATTATACTACCTTTTTAGGGAAGATTCAAGTAAATTACGGAATTTGCAAAAAAATCTTTTGAAAGTCTTCAACAAATTCACTGAGGTGTTCACTTGTAAATCAAGAAATTTTCAAACAGATTATGAAGACGAATTGTTTTTTTACAATACTATCATAAAGTTCGTCATTTTACCAATAAAATTGTTGTTTTAAAGTAAAAAAAGAAACCAGGAAAACAATTTCCTGATTTTACATTTTATTTCACATCAAAAACAATGGATTTGACATTTGTCATCGCTTCAATGCTATATTTAATTCCTTGAACACCAGCACCAGAACCTTTGACACCAAGGAATGGGAAATTATCTGGACCACGCTGGGTTTTATTATTAATATGGACTGTACCCACTTCAAGTTTTTCAGCGATTTCAAAGGCCTTTTTGAAATCATTTGTAAAGACTGAGGATTGAAGGCCGAATTCAGATTCGTTGGCAAAGGCAATTGCTTCTTCTACACTAGCCACACGAATAATTGGTAAAACAGGCCCAAATGGCTCTTCCCATGCTACTTTCATATCTTTTGTAACTTGGTCAAAAAGCACTGGCCAGAGAAGATTGCCTTCACGTTTGATTGGCGTAAGAGCCTGAGCCCCTTTTTCTTGTGCATCCTCAATCAAGCCCCAAATGAAGTCGGCTGAAGCATTGTCAATAACAGGTGTAATATCAGCATTGTCAAATGGATCACCAACTGTTAATTTAGCAACTTCTTCCTGAAGCAAAGTAGCTAATTGATCTGCTACACTCTCGAGAACAATGACACGTTTAATGGCCGTGCAACGTTGGCCTGAATAGCTAAAGGCTCCCGCAACGATTTGCTTGGCAGCGCGTTCCAAATCTGCATCTTCTAGTACAAGAGCTGCATCTTTTCCGCCAAGTTCCAACATGATAGGACGCATACCAGCTAAACGACCAATACGTTCTCCGATTGGAGTTGAACCTGTAAAGTTGATGAAGTTGACTTCTTTGTGCTCAATGATATAATCCCCAATTTCTGAACCACGTCCCGTAATGGTATTGAAAACACCTGCTGGAATCCCTGCTTCTTCAAAGGCTTTAGCCAACAAGAGACCAGAAATAGAACCTTGTGTTGGTGGCTTAAACATAACCACATTCCCCGCAATCAAGGCCGGAGCAATCTTAGATCCAGAAAGGTTAACTGGATAGTTAAATGGCGCGATAGCCAAGACAACTCCAACTGGCTCACGACGAACAACAGCCAGTTTGTTTTTACTTGCTGCTTCAAAACCGCCACCTTCCATTGCTTGTCCAGTGATACGGAGACCCTCTTCAGCAGCATAGCGAATCAAGTCTGCGGTACGCACTACTTCTCCAATGGCTGCTTTAATCCCTTTAGCAACCTCTTTGGCAAGGATAGCACCAATTTCTTCCTTATCACGTTCTAAAATAGCTGCTGTTTTATGCAAATAAGCCGCACGTTCAACTGCTGATAAAGCTCGCCATGCTGGCAGGGCTGCACGCGCAGCTTTCATAGCCTCATCTACTTCAGCCTGACTCATAGCTGGAACAGTCCCTAATTCTTCTTGATTAATTGGTGAATAAATCGTAATTTCTTTTTCAGATGATTTCCATTCTCCATTTACTAAATTCTGATATCTTGTCAAATTCTCGTCCTCCTGAAAATGATTAGATATATTTTACCAAATTTTCAGAAAATTACAACCCTTTTTACAATATTTTTGAGATTATTTTCACAAGCTTGATTTTTCAAACTATTTGAACACTCTTGTTAAGCAGTAATACTCAATGAAAATCAAAGGGCAAACTAGGAAGCTAGCCGTAGGTTGCTCAAAGCACTGCTTTGAGATTGCAGATAGAGCTGACGTGGTTTGAAGAGATTTTCGAAGAGTATAAGTACAAAAAGAAAAGGCTTAGATGAACTAAACCTTTTTCATGCTATGTTATTCTTCATTGAGTTTTATAATTTTTAGCAAGAAGATATCCTAGAAATTATACGACATAATTGAAAACTTTTGATTTTTTCTACAAGACTTTAAAGATGCTGGCACTAACGCCACCAACCATGTCTTTATCACTTAAATGGCTATTGGTCACCAATAGTTCTAAATTTTCAGCATTTTCAAACTGGAAGTCTTGCCCTTTAGTATTAAATACAACCAGTAAATGGTCTTCCCCTTGAATCTCATAGACAATCAAACCACTATGTTCATTTGCTGAATGAACAAAAACATGATGGTAAATTTCATCATAAGTAGGGTAAGAAAAGGCACCGGTTCCTGTCTTCAATCGAATCATCTGACGGATAAACTCAATACTATCTTGACGCTCATTAATCAAGTCCCAGTTCACTTGGTTCACACTGTCTGGAGCATTATAGCTATTCATAGCACGCTCTCTATCATCATGAGTCAACTCACCATTCTCACCTGTCGCAACCAGTTTGGTACGACCAAATTCTTGACCGATTTCCATAAAGGACATCCCTTGCATGAGTAGGTTCATAGCTGTGGCTGTCTCAACCTTGCGCATGATTTGTTCTGAACTTTGGTCTGGATGAAGAGTTGCCAATAAATCGTGGAGATTGTAATTGTCATGGGCTTCCACATAGTTAAGTACTTGATTTGGATGTGTATAGGTTCCTAATTCACGACTGCCTAGGATTGCTTTGGCAAGAATGGGCTCTGTCGCAGCACCGCTGACAAAACCTGATTTGATAGCACCATATACTTCTCCGCCTTTGACAGCATCGCGCTGATTGTCATTAAAGAAACCAATATTTGGCATTTCGTAGGCGTTGTCTTTCTTAGCCTTATCATAAGGGGCAAGACCTGTTCCCATGTCCCAACCTTCTCCATAGAGGATAATGTTGGGGTCGATTTCATCCAAGCTCTGACGAATCATCTGCATAGTCTTGACATCATGAATCCCCATTAAGTCAAAACGGAAGCCGTCAATATTGTATTCCTGAACCCAGTATAAGAGGGAATCAATCATATACTTGCGGAACATTTCGTGTTCACTGGCTGTTTCATTTCCAACACCCGTTCCATTCTGGAAGGTACCGTCTGGATTCATACGATAATAGTAATCAGGGACTGTTGTTTGGAAAGGTGCATCAACTACTGAGAAGGTATGATTATAGACCACATCCATAATGACACCAATACCCGCATCGTGGTAAGCTTGAACCATGGTCTTCAAATCGCGAATAACCTGAGCTGGATCATCTGGGTTTGTTGAAAAACTAGTTTCTGGCGCATTATAGTTTTGTGGATCATAACCCCAGTTGTAGGTTACATTTCCATCCTCATCGTATTCTTTATGACGGTCTGCAATTGGTTGCAACTGAACATAATTGTAGCCCAACTTCTTGATGTGATCAAAAGCAGTTGACTGGCCGTACTGGTTAACTGTTCCAGTTTGTGCAGCACCTAAGAACGTTCCTCGAAGATGTTCATCCACACCTGAGGTCGGTGATTTGGTCAAATCACGAATGTGCATTTCACAAATAACTGCCTTACATGGATTTGCCAAGCGCCAAGTAGCCTCTGAACCGTGCTTGACCTCGAAGTTTGCAACTTGCTTTTCTTCATGGCTCAGGATAGCTGAACGTTTGCCATCAGGACTGGTCGCGATGGTGTAGGGGTCGCGTGTCACTGTTTGGTGATGAGGGAATTGGACTTGATACTGATAAGCCTTACCAGTCAAATCTTCCTCAACATCCAAACTCCAGACACCGATTGTATTGTCCTTATGATTATAAGAGTAGCTATTTCCTCTCTCCATATCAAAAGTTTTCCAAACTGGTGCATCATTAGCAGCTGATTCATAAACAACTACCTGCACTTCTGTCGCTGTCGGAGCCCAGAGGACGAAATGTGCCTGATTATCCTCTACACAGCACCCCAATTCACCTTGGTAGCCCCAGTGGTGGTCGAAACTAGCACTATTGATAGCCTTATCAAAGGCAAAAGGATTTTGATTCTTATAGAAAGGACTGGCAATAGCAGGATTTTCAGAATAATAAATTCTGTCATCACCTTCCAAAATCCAGACCTCTGTTAAGAGGGGATAGTGATTAAAACGGATAGCATACTCTTTACTAGTTTGGCCGGTATGAACCACAAAATTCAAGCTTTCTAAGGGATGAGCACTTGGGTGTTCAAAACTAAATGAAGCACCAAAATAATCTTTTTTGTAGGTTAGCAAATCAATTCGCTGGTCCTGACTTTTTACAAAAGAGCAAGTGTCATATTCTCCATTCTTGCGGTGGTAATGAATACGCATAGGGTAATTATACATTTTTTATCTTTCCTTTTTACTTCTATTTTCTTTCTATTTCACTAATAATTTTTTGTCAATCTCGACTCAATTAACAAACATAGTTATATTATCTAAACTCTGGTTTTAAACGATCATTACAAACTTTCTAGCCAAGCTTCATCTCGAACTTCGATACCAAGTTCTTGTGCTTTTTGAAGCTTACTTCCAGCATCTGCTCCTGCAACGACGAGGTCGGTCTTTTTAGAAACGCTGCCTGTTACCTTAGCACCTAGACTTTCGAGTTTATTTTTAGCTTCTGAGCGCTTGAGTCGTTCCAATTTTCCAGTCAATACCACGGTCAAACCTGACAAGGCTGCATCTGCTACTACTGTCTGACCTTTATAGTCCAGATTGACCCCAGCTTCTTTCAACTCGTCTAAGAGAATCTTCGATCCTTCTGTCGCAAAATAAGTCTGAAGACTCTTGGCAATCACACCACCCAGACTTTCAATACTCGCCACTTCCTCTGGATCTGCCTGAGCCAGATTTTCGATTGAATGAAAATGTTGAAGTAACAACTGACTGGCCTTGCTTCCGACATGGCGAATACCTAGTCCAAACAAGAGTTTTTCAGCAGAGTTTTCCTTAGATGCTTGGATGGCCTGATACAGTTTAGAAGCAGACTTTTCCTTAACCCCCTCTAAAAGAAGAAAATCTTCCTCTTTCAAACGATAAATATCTGCCACGTCCTTAACCAGATTAGCAGCAAAGAGTTTCTCAACAATAGATGGACCAAGGCCTGTAATATTCATAGCATCACGAGAAGTGAAGTGAATCAAGCCTTCCATGATTTGAGCAGGGCAACGCGGATTGATACAACGCAGGGCCACTTCATCTTCAAAGTGCAGCAAGTCAGAGTTACAACTTGGACAGTGTGTAGGGATATCTAGTTTCTCTTCAGAAACCCGTTTGGACTCTACGACACGCAAAACGGCAGGGATGATGTCCCCAGCCTTATAGATGATAACCGTGTCGTCTTTACGGATATCTTTTTCAGCAATATAATCTACATTGTGCAGGGTCGCACGGCTAACAGTTGTTCCAGCTAGCTGAACAGGGGTCAGATTAGCAGTTGGAGTCACAACGCCCGTACGACCAACTGTCCAATCAACTGATAAGAGTTGAGATTCTTTTTCTTCAGCTGGGAACTTGTAGGCTACTGCCCACTTTGGAGCCTTAACAGTAAAGCCAAGTTCTTCTTGACCTGCTAGGTCATTGACCTTGATCACCACCCCATCGATATCATAAGGTAGATTCTCTCGTTCCTGTCCTACTTCTTGGATAAAATCCCAAATCTCATCCATATTTTCAGCCAGAATTCGTTTAGAATTGACTACAAAACCAAGTTGTTCTAAGTGCTTCAAAACCTTTTCTTGGCTGTCACGAGTTGAAGGGCTGGCTTCTTGATAAAGGAATGTCGCAAGGTTACGCTTGGCAACTACTGCTGTATCCAGCTGACGCAATGTTCCTGCTGCCGCATTACGAGGATTGGCAAATTCAGGCTCTCCATTTTCTTGGCGAACTTGGTTGACCTGGTCAAAGGAAGCGCGTGGCATGTAACATTCCCCACGAACTGTGATATCTAGCTCTTCTGGCAAAGTCAAAGGAATGTCCTTAACACGCTTGAGGTTTTCCGTGATGTTCTCCCCAACAGAACCATCTCCACGCGTTGCACCTGCAACTAAAATCCCCTTTTCATAAGTCAACGAGATAGACAAACCATCGATTTTCAGCTCACAAATATAGGTTGGATGAGCCACTTCCTTACGAACACGCGCATCAAAAGCATCAAGCTCCTCACGTGAAAAAGCATCCTGCAAACTATAAAGAGGATACTGATGACTGTATTTTTCAAAACCATCTAAAACCTTGCCACCAACACGATGGGTCGGACTGTCTGCTAATACTTGATCTGGATAGGTAGCCTCCAACTCAACCAACTCACGGTAAAGGCGGTCATACTCACTATCTGAAACCGAGGGATTATCGCTGGTATAGTACTCAGTCGCATAGCGATTGAGCAAGGCGACTAACTCATTCATTCTTTTATTCATAAAACTATTTTACCATAAAGTAAGCCCTCCTCACAAACGAGAAGGGCGGAAAAAACACTTAGATTGGAATTATTTTTGAAGTCCAAGAAAACTTATGTCTCTTTTTCAAAACGGGTTCGAACATATCCGAGAGCTAAGAAGGATAAGATGACAACTCCTAGTCCAATAATCAAGAAAGAATAAAGATGGACACTTGGAAGCAAGGTCATTAAACCTGTTGCTAGGGGCATAAAAAGTATAGCTAAGGTATAAATCGAACTGAGAACTCTTCCCAGATATTCACCATCAACCTTGGTTTGTACCTGTGTAAAGAAGTGAATATTGAACATCGTCATAAATAGTTCACAAATGAAATTCCCTGAAAAAGCAAGATAGGTGGGGAGGGTGAAACCCATTATCATCACTCCAAGTCCAGTCAGAGCCAATAAAAATAAAAGCATTTCCATACTGGCTTTAATCTTACTAGCTAACAGCGCCCCAACAATTGAACCGATAGCCCCCATAGTTAAAATAGTGGCATAGGCACCTTGAACTCCATAGAGCTGATTTGAAAAGGGAAGGAGGTAATTAAAAGCTGCAAAGAAAAAATTGACACTTGAAGCCATGACTAGTAAAAAGAAGATTTCCCTTTGCTTCACAATATAGTGAACTCCCTCCTTGATATCAGTACAAATAACTTTGAATGTAAGTTTCTTCTCCCCCAAAGTTTTCTCTTCTTTCTTTGGAAGCAGGGCTACCAAACCAAAAGCAAGAAAAAAACTAAGGGCATCTAATACCAAGGTAATGCGAAGACTTGCAAATTGTAAAACCAGAAAAGAAAGTACAGGGGAACTCACACTGACAACCTGCAAGACCAACTCCAAACGAGAATTGTAGAGGACCAGTTCATCCTTCTCTACCAATTCTGTGATAATGGCCTTATTTGCAGGTCTAGAAAAGGCAAAAGCAATAGCCTGCACAATATTAGCAACAATCAAAGCCCCAATCATCCAGCTGTCATTCCTTATGAAAGAAATAGCCAGGCAAAGAATCCCACAAACAAGGTCTGCCGCCATTAAAATCTTACGACGAGAAAAACGGTCTGAAATGACTCCACCAAAGGGATTGGCGAGAATGGATGTGACGAGCTCAGAAATCTGATACATTCCTAAAACTGTCTGTCCGATAGTCCCCATGGAAGCCAACCAGACACTATTTCCATAATCATAGAGCATATTCCCTATCTTGTTAACAGCTCCACGGCTAATCAACTGTACTGCATAGCGATTCATATAAAAACTCCTCTCAAATTTTGAAACTATTGTATCAAAACCGAAAGGAGCTTTTTCATTTTTCCCTTATTTGGGAAAATTAATCTTTGACAAATTTTTCGTAGTGTTCCTGATAGTAGGCTACTTGCTCAGGAAGACCTAACACATCAAAAATATGCATGGCCTCTTGCATTTGGCTACAACCTTCTTTACACTGTCCTTTTTGGTACAAGGCAAAGCCTTTTAGGTAATGTAAAATATTTCGTTCATACAGACTAATGTTTTTACCAATAATCTTCTCTGTATAAGCCTCGAAATAGCTAGCATTATCAAAAGCAAGATGCTCTAAACAATGCTGGTAACAATTGAGGGCCAAAATCAACACTAATCTCTTATGGCGACCAATCTCTTGGTAAAATTCCTCCCTCTCCATAACTTCTCTACCAATCCGAGTGACATAATCCACATCGTAGAAACTATAGAGGTTTCCAAAAAGAATCAACTCATACATGGTCCATTCTTCTGTTTTGAAGAGATAATCTGCTACCTTATCCAAATCATCCTTCTTCATCTCATAAGTCGCATCTCTTTGACAAATCAGACCTTGCAACAAAATCCAGTTCAGCTCAAAATAAAGGGGATTCGTCGAACTCTTAGCCTTTTCAAGTTGTTCCCTTTGAAGCTTTTGAAAACCTGCAATATCATTTGAGTAGTAAAGAGGTATAATTTGTGCCATCATAGAAACATGTTCATGATTATGGAAATCCCTAGCCTTATCCATGAAATTTTCGATTGTGACATGAATGTTATCCAAAATCTCAAAGAAACGTGAGACTGCTAGGTCAGACTCCCCAAGCTCAAAGCGAGATAACTGAGAGGTTGAACAGGACTCCCCTGCCGCCTCCTTTAAAGAATAATTGCCACTTGTCCGAAATTCACGAAATACTTTTCCAAGATGTTCCATCTTTACACCTGCTCTGATAATTCTTCCCACTCAAGCATGGCTTCTTCCTGACGGTGGCTGATTTTGTCCAGCTCAGCCTGCAATTCCATGAGTTTACCGGCATCGTTTGTTTCCAACATTTGTTCAGAAATAGCTTGGCTTTGACTTTCTAACTCTTCGATTTCAGCTTCTAGATTTTCGATTTGTCGCATGAGTTTGCGAACTTCTTTTTGACTTTCTTTCTGAGCTTGGTAGTCATTAACTGGACTTACTTCTTTTGCTTGATTACTGGTTAAAGCTTCCTCTGTCAGACTGACTTCCATTTCAGCCTTTTTATCGACATAGTAGTCGTAATCTCCCAGATAAAGAGTCGAACCCTTCTCAGACAATTCCAGTACATGAGTTGCCACACGATTGATAAAGTAACGGTCGTGGCTGACAAAGAGCAAGGTCCCATCAAAGTCAATCAAGGCATTTTCCAACACTTCCTTGCTATCAATATCCAAGTGGTTGGTCGGCTCATCCAGAATCAAGAAGTTGTTGTTTTCCATAGACAATTTAGCCAAAAGCAAACGAGCTTTTTCGCCACCAGACAGCATACCAACTGATTTTTTAACATCATCTCCAGAAAAAAGAAAGGCCCCTAGACGATTACGGATTTCAACTTCTGGTGTCAGTTTAAAATCATTCCAAAGCTCATCCAGTACAGTATTACTTGCTGTCAGCTTACTTTGGGTTTGGTCATAGTAACCCACCTCAACATTGGCCCCAAAGCGCTTTTCACCCTTGATAAGAGGAATCTGATCCACAATAGACTTGATAAAGGTTGATTTCCCAATACCATTTGGACCGACGATAGCGACAGCATTCATCTTACGAAGGTCTAAGTTGATAGGCTCGGACAATATTTCCCCATCATAGCCAATAGCTGCATTTTCAACAGTCAAAACAACATTACCCGATGTCTTTTCCGACTGGAAGGTCATGTTGGCTGATTTCTTACCAGCTTCAGGCTTGTCCAAACGCTCCATTTTTTCCAGTTGTTTACGGCGAGATTGGGCACGTTTGGTCGTTGAAGCTCGGACTAGATTGCGATTGACAAAGTCTTCCAGAGCAGCGATCTCCTTCTGCTGCTTTTCATAGTTTTTTGCCTCAGTAGCTAGCTTCTGCTCCTTTAATTCGACAAAACGAGAGTAATTGCCCACATAGCGATCCAAGGAATGCTTAGTCAAATCCAGCGTAATTGTCGCAACCTTGTCCAAGAAATAACGGTCGTGGCTGACAATAATGAGAGCACCGCTATAGTTTACCAAGTAATTCTCTAGCCAGGCAATAGTTTCGATATCCAAGTGGTTTGTTGGCTCGTCCAATACCAAGAGATTGGGCTTTTCAAGAAGCATTTTGGCAAGTGCCAAACGAGTATTTTGACCACCTGAAAGCTCGGCAATTTTCATCTGCCACATAGACTCGTCAAACTTAAATCCATTCAAAATCGCTCGAATATCAGCTTCATAAGTGAAACCACCTGCTTGGCGAAAATTCTCAGATAAGCGGTCGTAATCTGACATCAGCTTATTCAAGTCCTCACCAGACTTTTCACCCATCTCCAGCTCCATCTGACGAAGTTGTTTCTCAGTCCGACTCAAGTCATCAAAGACATAAAGCATTTCATCGTAGATGGTATTTTCAGACTCAAAACGGCTATCTTGGGCTAGATAAGACAGAGAAATATCTTTTTTCTTATTGATTTCTCCACTAGTTGGCTCCTCTTCTCCAACCAAAATCTTCAAAAGAGTAGACTTACCTGCTCCATTTTTCCCAACAAGAGCAATCCTGTCTCGTTCATCAACCTGCAGGTTGATATTATCAAAAAGAACCTCTCCTGCAAAAGAACGTTCAATTTTATTAGCTTGTAAAATAATCATACAAGTAGTATAGCATGTTTCCCAAAGGCATTCAAGACTTGATAAACAGGCATATGTCACTACTTTTCTGAAAATTATGCTACCGTTTTACTAAAACGCTAAAAAGTGCTATAATGTGAACGGTTAAAACAATTTACAAAAAGGAGAATTTTAATGTCTTACCAAGAAAATTACCAGAAATGGGTTGATTTTGCGGAGCTTCCTGACTACCTTCGTCAAGATTTGGAAAATATGGACGAAAAAACAAAGGAAGATGCCTTCTATACAAATCTTGAATTTGGTACTGCAGGTATGCGTGGCTTGATTGGTGCTGGTACAAACCGCATCAACATCTACGTTGTTCGCCAAGCTACTGAAGGTTTGGCTCGTTTGATTGAGTCAAAAGGTGGAAACGAAAAAGAACGTGGTGTCGCAATCGCCTACGATAGCCGTCACTTCTCACCAGAGTTTGCCTTTGAATCTGCGGCAGTTCTTGCTAAACACGGTATCAAATCTTATGTATTTGAAAGCCTTCGTCCAACTCCAGAACTATCATTTGCGGTTCGTCACCTCAACTGTTTCGCAGGTATCATGGTCACAGCTAGCCACAACCCTGCACCATTTAACGGTTACAAGGTTTACGGTGAAGACGGTGGACAAATGCCTCCACACGATGCGGACGCTTTGACTACTTATATCCGTGCAATCGAAAACCCATTTGCAGTTGAAGTTGCTGATGTGGAAGCTGAAAAAGCTTCTGGCTTGATTGAAGTTATCGGCGAAGCTGTTGACGTAGAATACCTTAAAGAGGTTAAGGACGTAAACATCAACCCAGCCTTGATTGAAGAATTTGGTAAAGACATGAAAATTGTCTACACACCACTTCATGGTACTGGTGAAATGTTGGCTCGTCGTGCTCTTGCCCAAGCAGGATTTGACTCTGTTCAAGTTGTTGAAGCGCAAGCAACTGCCGATCCTGACTTCTCAACTGTAAAATCTCCAAACCCAGAAAGCCAAGCAGCCTTTGCCCTTGCTGAAGAACTTGGTCGTCAAGTTGGTGCAGACGTTCTTGTCGCAACTGACCCTGATGCTGACCGTGTTGGTGTTGAAGTTCTTCAAAAAGATGGTAGCTACCTCAACCTATCAGGTAACCAAATCGGTGCTATCATGGCAAAATACATCTTGGAAGCCCACAAAAACGCTGGAACTCTTCCTGAAAATGCCGCTCTCTGCAAATCTATCGTATCAACTGACTTGGTAACGAAGATTGCTGAAAGCTACGGCGCAACTATGTTCAACGTTTTGACAGGTTTCAAATTTATCGCTGAAAAAATTCAAGAATTCGAAGAAAAACACAATCACACTTACATGATGGGATTTGAAGAAAGCTTCGGTTACTTGATTAAACCATTCGTACGTGATAAAGACGCTATCCAAGCTGTTCTTGTCGTTGCTGAACTTGCTGCCTACTACCGTTCACGTGGTTTGACACTTGCTGACGGTATCGAAGAAATCTACAAAGAGTACGGCTACTACGCAGAAAAGACAATCTCTGTTACTCTTTCAGGTGTCGATGGTGCTGAACAAATCAAAGCGATTATGGCTAAATTCCGTAACAATGCTCCAAAAGAATGGAACACAACAGCTATCACTGTCGTAGAAGACTTCAAGGCACAAACTGCTACTGCTGCTGACGGTACTGTTACAAACTTAACAACTCCTCCAAGTGATGTTTTGAAATATACACTTGCTGACGGTTCATGGATTGCCGTTCGCCCTTCAGGGACAGAACCAAAAATCAAGTTCTACATTGCAGTTGTAGGTGAAACCAACGAAGAATCACAAGCTAAGATTGCTAACATCGAAGCAGAAATCAATGCTTTTGTAAAATAAAGACCTATAAAAGATGAGACAAACCAATCTCATCTTTTTTTCGTATCAAATCTAAGCAATTTTAGAAACTTTATGGCATACTAGACATATCAATGAAAGCGAGGTAATCTCATGGAACAATTTTTAGATAACATCAAAGACCTTGAAGTCACTACAGTTGCGCGTGCGCAAGAAGCTCTTGATAAAAAAGAAACTGCAACCTTCTTTATCGGTCGCAAAACTTGCCCTTACTGCCGTAAATTTGCAGGTACATTGGCAGGTGTCGTAGCTGAAACCAAAGCTCACATCTACTTCATCAACAGTGAAGAAGCAAGCCAACTCAATGAGTTGCAAGCATTCCGCTCACGCTACGGAATTCCAACTGTACCAGGATTTGTTCACATTGCGGATGGACAAATCAATGTCCGTTGTGACTCTTCAATGTCAGCACAAGAAATCAAAGAATTTGCAGGATTGTAAAAAATCAGCTAACAAGTTTTAAAATCACAAAAACGCATAATGGAGCCGAAGAACGCTTTGTGAAGTACATAGATTTTTAGGATACTACAAAAATGTTGTATCCTTTTTTGTATCCCTTTTTTAAAAACAGGGTCTGCTTTAGGGTCTGTTTGTGACTCCCTTTTTCTCAAAAGAATGCCAAGGAATACCAAAGAAAAAACAAAAAACGTTGATTTAACAACGTTTTACCAAGGAATGAAAAAGAATGCAAAGGAATAATGGAGCCGGTGGGAGTCGAACCCACGTCCAAACACCTGCCAACATATTTGTCTACAACCATAGGTTATGTATTATTTTAACAGTCCCTCGACACATAACTCAAGCCTAGAAACTGCGAGTCTATCAATCTCTTATCAAGCCACTAGACAAGACTCAATCGTATCTCGCTAATAATAAGACCTGTCATTGAACACGAGCAATCCAAATCGGGTCACGCCTGCTGGTTTTTAGGCAGCTAGAGCGTAAGAAGTGTTATTTTTTGCAGTTATATTTAACTGAGCGTTTACGTCGCCACACGAGTCGCAAAATATGCCTCATAATGCCTGTCGAATCCGTAACGACCCCAAAAGATAATAAAACCATTATACCTTATCTAACTAAAAAATGCAAAAGGGAAATCAACTAACTAAAAAAGATAGTCTTTCAAGGCTTTTGACAAAACCTGATAACCAGCAACACTGAGGTGCAGCCCATCAGTTGTGTAGTCTTTTTTGAGTTGGCCTGCTTGGTCTGTCAAACTATCAAAAACTGGCACAAATTCCACCTGCATATAGGCAGAAGCAAGCTCTTGATAGGCTTGATTCCATTTCTGAATTTTTTCATTTGTGCGGATATAGACTGTCTGCTTGTACTCCTCTCCCTCATTGACTGGCAAAATAGAAAGCAATTTAATCTCAGTCAATGGATAATCGTGAGTAATGGATTGTATGATAGCTTCGAGATTATTGAGAGTCTCATTCACAGGCACATCTTTTCCAATATCGTTCGTCCCAATTAAAAGGACAATTTTATCTACCGCCCCACCGTACAGATGCGCATCCAGATTCTCTAATAACAGTTCTGTCTGATAACCTCGAATGCCTCGATTGACAATCGTCTTCGAAGTTCCAAATAGCTCCTGTATAGGATAATACTCGACAATGGAATCCCCAATAAAAAGAATGTCTGGCTCTACAACAGAAACTTGATTTAGGTGACGATACTTGGTTTGAATTTTACCTTGTTCCTTTAGGAGCCAATTTTCTAATAACTGTACTGCCACTTCATTCTCCTTTTTCTAACCAGTTCTCCAAGACTTGATAAACTCCTCCTTGGCTATTGGCTGGCGCTAGAGCAGTCGCCACAGCTTTGGCCTTGTCATCAGCATTTTCCATCGCATAGGCAATTCCAGCCATTTCAAGCATTTCAACATCATTTTCACTGTCACCAAAAGCCATGATTTGTTGGGGGTTCAAGTCCCAACGCTTGAGTAATTCTTCCAAGCCCCATGCTTTATGAATTCCAGCTTGAAGGATATCAATGCAACCATAGCCACTCGATACAGCCCGAACACGGCCATCAAAGAGGTCATTGATTTCTTCCAAGACCGAACTCAAACGCTCCTCACCAACAACCATACTCATCTTGAGCACACCACCAAAGAGGTCAGAGGTTAATTCGTCCACAAATTGCATCCGTTGGTAGAATTTTTCAATCATTTCTGGAGTCATAAAACTTTCAAGGTCTGTAAAAATCGTACCTTCTTTGACGAAACCACCCTTCATAGCCGTCACAACAAACTGATCCTGACACGCTCGACCCTTGAAATGAGCCAAAGCCTTATCGACAATGGCATCATCCCAAGTCTGTGCCTGAATCAATTCATTGTTTTCAAAAATACGAGCACCATTGGCAACAACCAAAATCACTCGATCCACCAATTGCTCCAGTAGTTGCCTCATGCGGTGAATCTCATTGCCCGTCGCGATGACAAAACGAATACCCCTTTGATCCAACTGATCTAAAATTTTTTCCAAGCGTGGGAGATCCAGCTGGCCTCTAGCATCCAGCAAGGTCCCATCCATATCTGTCGCAATTACCTTAATCGTCATTTACTTCCCTCTGGATTCAAGCTAATCCCACTTCAATCCCACATGTTCGTTCATTTCTTTATAGGCTGTATCAATTCGTTCCTTAGTCGCTTCATCTAATTGGTCACGATGACTGCCACCCTCTATAAAATCTTCCAAGATATAGGTTTGATAATGATATAAAGGATAGCCTTCTGGTGAAAAGGTTCCCTTTGGTGTTCGATTGACCCAAGTAGGATGAGCTTTAGCTGTTCCGATAGTTGTTTTTCCATCCTTCTTCTTAATGGTCACGTCCATGAGAACGCCACGTTCAGTCCACTTAGCATTTTCTACCCCTTGCATGGTCTCAATTCGTTGATTGGAAATGAAGTTCCCCATTGAATAGATAATGAGTTTCTTGTCCCCATCTTTTTCAACAATTTCAGACGGTTCAACTACGTGTGGATGCCCTCCAAAGATAATATCTGCTCCCCAATCAATCATCTTGTGATAAAGAGCCTTTTGCTCTTCAGTCGGTTCTATGCGATACTCAACACCCATTTGTGGCATGATAATGGTGATATCTGCTTCCTTTTCCGCCCGTTCAATTTCAGACTTCATTTTATTTTCATCTAAATCTGAAAGATAGTGATTATAATCCTCTTGAGAAATATTTTGCTCAATTCCATTAAATCCATAAGAATAAGCCAAAAGTGCAACCTTGATACCATTCACTTCCTTAATGACCAGCGGAGCCTGATCACGTGGCTCATGCGTATAAACTCCGATTGGAGTGATTCCAGCTTTCTCAATAATATCGGCCGTTGAAATAACTCCCTCAATTTGCGAATCCAAAATGTGATTATGAGCTAAATCTAGAACATTATAACCTGCATCCTTAATGGCATCCATAACTTCAGCAGGAGCATTAAAGAGAGGATAACCTGCTAAATAATGATCCTTATTAATGGTTCCTTCAAAGTCACCAATAGCTAAGTCTGCTTGCTTAAGCCAAGGAGTAACATACTCAAAATTCTCATGAAAATCATACGTTCCATCATCCTTTTTTGCTGAAAAGTAAAGAATATCATGATAAAGCAAATCACCATGAGCCATAATTCTAGCAGTTTTTTCCTCTTCCTGCTCCTGAGACTTTTTCTTAGTTCCTTCTTGAGAAATAGTATCTCGTTTTTGACTGGTCATAGGCATGCCTTTGAAGCTTTCAAACAACAAAACCAAGCCCATTGATAAAGCAACTGCTAGCAAGAGTACCGCCACAAATCCCTTGTTACTCCACTTACGATAACGTCTAAAAAAGTTAACCAAACCTTTCACAAATCGAAAAACTGGTCCACGTTTATGTCTATCTTGTCTTCTTTGCATCTTCATTCTCCCTACTTTCTAATGCAAGCCTTTTCTTTTTATTATAACACAGATAAGTATTTCTTTCACAATTGAATCGAACCTAAAAGGCATTTTCTATAAAAGCTCGATGCCGTAATGCTTTCAATCCTTGTCATTTTGTGATATCATGTAGAGGTAATGAAAGGAGAGAAAATGTCTGCTATAGAACGTATTACAAAAGCTGCTCACTTAATTGATATGAAAGATATTATCCGCGAGGGGAATCCGACTCTTCGCGCAGTTGCTGAGGAAGTCACTTTTCCCTTGTCTGACCAAGAAATCATTCTTGGCGAAAAGATGATGCAATTCCTCAAACATTCCCAAGATCCTGTCATGGCTGAAAAGATGGGGCTCCGCGGTGGGGTTGGACTTGCTGCTCCTCAGTTGGATATCTCAAAACGCATTATCGCTGTTTTGGTGCCAAATATTGTTGAAGAAGGAGAAACTCCAGAGGAAGCCTACGATTTGCAAGCCATTATGTACAATCCAAAAATCGTCTCTCACTCTGTTCAAGACGCTGCTCTTGGCGAAGGAGAAGGTTGTCTGTCTGTTGACCGCAACGTGCCTGGCTATGTTGTTCGCCATGCCCGCGTTACTGTTGACTACTTTGACAAGGATGGAGAAAAGCACCGTATCAAGCTCAAAGGCTACAACTCCATCGTTGTTCAGCATGAAATTGACCACATTAACGGAATCATGTTTTACGATCGTATCAATGAAAAAGACCCATTTGCAGTTAAAGATGGTTTACTAATTCTAGAATAAAGAAAATCACGTTGCAAGACGGGGTTTTGTGTTATAATAGAGGCATGAAAACAAATGATATTGTCTATGGCGTCCACGCCGTTACCGAAGCCCTCCTTGCAAACACTGGAAACAAACTCTACCTCCAAGAAGATCTCCGAGGTAAGAACGTTGAGAAAGTCAAGGAACTAGCTACAGAAAAGAAGGTATCCATTTCTTGGACTTCAAAAAAATCCCTCTCTGAGATGACTGAAGGTGCTGTCCACCAAGGTTTTGTTCTACGAGTGTCTGAATTTGCCTATAGCGAGCTGAATCACATCCTTGCCAAAACACGCCAAGAAGAAAATCCTTTGCTATTAATTCTGGACGGGTTAACTGATCCTCACAACTTAGGCTCCATCTTAAGAACCGCTGATGCGACCAATGTTTCAGGTGTCATCATTCCCAAGCACCGTGCTGTGGGAGTAACTCCTGTCGTTGCCAAAACGGCCACAGGTGCTATTGAACACGTTCCGATTGCCCGAGTAACCAACCTCAGTCAAACCTTAGATAAACTCAAGGATGAAGGCTTCTGGACCTTTGGAACAGATATGAATGGGACTCCTTGCCACAAGTGGAATACAAAAGGGAAAATTGCCCTCATCATCGGAAATGAAGGAAAAGGCATCTCTAGCAACATCAAAAAACAGGTTGATGAGATGATTACCATTCCGATGAATGGACATGTTCAAAGTCTCAATGCCAGTGTTGCTGCAGCCATTCTCATGTACGAAGTTTTCCGAAATCGCCTATAAAAGAGGCTGGACAAAAACCAGATTCTAAATAAAACCGCTCAGTGATTTCAGTTTTACTCACAATCAAGCTGAAAACAACTGTGTGGTTTTTGAATAGCTGATTTGTAAAATCCATGCTCGTGAAAATGAATTCAAGCTCTACTATGCTGGTCTAGTTGTCTCTAACACACACTCTGAGCACGCCAAAAATATTCTCTAATTTTCGAAAAACGAGATCAGTTGCCATCTTACATTTTGCATAGATGCTAGATTCTTCTTCGATATATCATGTGTTCTGAACGAAGTTTCCTAAAGAAATTCTAATACTCAATGAAAATCAAAGAGCAAACTAGGAAGCTAGCCGTAGGCTGGGCTTAAGTACGGCAAGGTGAAGCTGATGCGGTTTGAAGAGATTTTCGAAGAATATAAGTTGTATCATAACAAATTGATTTCTGAGTTCCTTATATAAGAAAATGAGCATCTCCAACTACGAAAATGCTCATTTTTTAGGATTGTATAGGCACATTTTACATATGTTCTAAACGTTCAATCCGTTCTGAAATCGGTGGGTGGGTATAAAAGAGTTTTTGGAACCCTCCCCCTTTCTTGGGATCATTGATATAAAGTGCACTGCTGGCATCATCGACAGGACGACTCATCGGTTTACTGTTGTCCAACTTACGTAGAGCATTAATCATCCCTTGAGGATTGCGCGTCAACTCGACACTGGAAGCATCAGCTAGGAATTCCCTCTGACGAGAAATAGCTAGTTGTACCAAGGTGGCAGCAAGAGGGGCCAGCACAATAGCCAGTAGAGAAACTACGAGCATAATGATTTCTAAGCCATTTCCATCTCGGTCATCATCACTTCGTCTGCGACCTGCTCCACCCCACCACATCATACGACCTGCCATACTAGAAAGCATAGTGATAGCACTGGCAAGGGCAACGGCAATAGTCGAAATTCTAATATCGTAGTTACGAATATGACTGACTTCATGTCCCATAACAGCTTCTAGTTCTTCACGATTCATAATAGCTAGGAGACCTGAAGTCGCAGCAACCGCCGCATTTTGAGGATTAGAACCTGTCGCAAAGGCATTTAAGGCTGGATCATCAATGATGAAAACACGGGGCATAGGAATCTGAGCCACCATAGCCATATCTTCCACTACATGGTAGAGGTCTGGTGCCATTTGCTCATCAACCTCACGCGCCCCATTCATAGACATGACAATCTCAGTCGATTGAAAAATCATGGACAAGGCATAGATAAAGCCAATAATCAGTGCGATAACCAAACCACCAAGTCCAGATTGCATAAAGAGGTAACCAACCGCATAGCCAACCAGAGCTAAGAGTAGGAAAAATACCAGCAACAAAATCCAGGTTTTTCGTTTATTGCTTGCAATTTGATCAAACAACATCTTAGTCACCTAAACCGCTAAAATCAACTTTAGGAACTGCCTTTTCCTCTTCTGGTGTTTGAAGGAAATCTGCTGCTTTAAATCCAAACATTCCAGCGATAATATTGCTTGGGAAAGTTTCTAATTTTACATTGTAGTTGCTGACAACACTGTTGTAAAGTTGACGAGAGTATGAAATTTTATTTTCTGTGTTTGTCAACTCCTCTTGCAATTTAACAAAGTTGGCACTAGCTTTCAAATCTGGATAGCTTTCTGCAACAGCAAAAATACCTGAAACCTGACGAGTGAGGGCATCACTAGCTTTCATAGCTTCTGCTGGTGAAGTCGCTGCAGCAACTTGATTGCGAAGTTCTGCCACCTTTTCAAGGGTAGAACCTTCATATTTAGCATAACCTTTTACAGTCTCAATCAAGTTTGGCAAGAGATCATTTCGACGTTTCAACTGAACATCAATCTGACTCCAAGCCTCCTTTGTTTGCATACGATTCTTAACCAAACCGTTATAGCTAACAATTACAAAAATAACAATAAGAGCGATAACTCCAAGAATAATCCAAGTCATTATATAAGTCCTTTCTACTTTTAGATTAGTACCAGTATATCAAATTTTTAATGATTGTGGTAAAATAAGATGATACTAAAGAAGGAAATAACTATGAAATCAGAAACATTTTACAACTTGCTTGCCGAGCAAAATATTCCACTTTCGGACCAGCAAAAAAAACAATTTGATCGTTATTTTGAACTCTTGGTCGAGTGGAATGAAAAGATTAATTTAACAGCTATTACGGACAAGGAAGAAGTTTATCTCAAACATTTTTACGATTCGATTGCACCCATTCTTCAAGGTTTGATTCCCAATGAAACTATCAAACTTCTTGACATCGGTGCTGGGGCAGGATTTCCTAGTCTACCAATGAAAATTCTCTATCCTCAGTTAGATGTGACCATCATTGATTCACTCAATAAGCGCATCAACTTCCTCCAACTGTTGGCTCAAGAACTGGATTTAGACAATGTTCATTTCTACCATGGACGTGCCGAAGATTTTGCCCAAGATAAGAACTTCCGTGCTCAATATGATTTTGTAACAGCTCGTGCGGTTGCCCGCATGCAGGTTTTATCTGAATTGACAATTCCTTACCTGCAAGTTGGCGGAAAACTATTGGCACTCAAGGCCAGCAATGCGCCTGAGGAATTATTAGAAGCTAAGAATGCCCTCAACCTCCTTTTTAGTAAGGTCGAAGACAATCTCAGCTACGCTCTACCTAATGGAGATCCGCGCTACATCACAGTAGTAGAAAAGAAAAAAGAAACACCAAATAAATATCCACGTAAGGCTGGCATGCCCAATAAACGCCCGCTTTAATCTTTTTAGTAAAAAAATATTTACAAAGTTTGTAATTTTTGCTATACTATCACAAGCAAAGGTTTTTAATGTCATCCCGTGAGGTGACGAAGACGCAGAAATATTTGAAACTCTTTAAAGTCTAGATTTTAAAGAAGTCTTACTCTGAGGGCCTATTGCTGTAAAATAATGGGCTCTTTTTTGATGCCCAAAAGTGAGGTTTATATGAAACAAGAATCAACTGTTGATTTGTTACTAGACGTTAACCAACGTCCTTCAGCTGGAAAAGGAATTCTCCTTAGCTTCCAACACGTTTTCGCCATGTTCGGTGCAACCATCTTGGTACCCTTGATTTTGGGAATGCCTGTATCTGTTGCCCTTTTTGCTTCAGGTGTTGGAACACTCATCTACATGATTTCAACTGGATTTAAAGTTCCAGTTTATCTAGGTTCTTCATTTGCCTTTATCACAGCTATGTCACTGGCTATGAAAGAAATGGGTGGTGATGTATCTGCTGCCCAAACAGGGGTTATCTTGACTGGTTTGGTCTATGTCCTTGTGGCTGCTGGTGTTCGTTTTGCAGGTACAAAATGGATTGATAAACTCTTACCACCAATCATTATCGGTCCTATGATTATCGTTATCGGTCTAGGACTGGCAGGTTCAGCAGTTACTAACGCTGGACTTGTAGCGGACGGAAATTGGAAAAATGCTCTTGTAGCAGTTGTTACTTTCTTGATTGCTGCCTTTATCAATACAAAGGGAAAAGGCTTCCTACGAATCATTCCATTCCTATTTGCCATTATCGGTGGTTACCTCTTCGCACTAACTCTTGGTTTGGTTGACTTTACACCAGTTCTTCAAGCCAACTGGTTCGAAATTCCTGGTTTCTACTTGCCATTTAGCACTGGTGGTGCCTTTAAAGAATACAATCTTTACTTTGGTCCAGAAACTATTGCCATCTTGCCAATCGCTATCGTAACAATTTCTGAACATATCGGTGACCATACTGTTTTGGGTCAAATCTGTGGCCGCCAATTCTTGAAAGAACCAGGTCTTCACCGTACTCTTCTTGGTGACGGTATCGCAACTTCAGTTTCTGCCTTCCTTGGTGGACCAGCCAATACAACTTATGGAGAAAATACAGGGGTTATCGGTATGACTCGTATCGCTTCTGTCTCAGTTATCCGTAACGCTGCCTTTATCGCAATTGCTCTTAGCTTCCTTGGTAAATTCACTGCTTTGATTTCAACTATTCCAAACTCTGTACTTGGTGGTATGTCAATCCTTCTCTATGGGGTTATCGCCAGCAACGGTTTGAAAGTCTTGATTAAAGAACGTGTTGATTTCGCTCAAATGCGTAACCTAATCATCGCAAGTGCTATGTTGGTCCTTGGACTTGGAGGAGCTATCCTTAAACTCGGTCCAGTTACACTTTCAGGTACTGCCCTATCAGCCATGACAGGAATCATCTTGAACTTGATCTTACCATACGAAAATAAAGACTAAGAGTCTAAATACACCTAATCCACTCAGACAACTGAGTGGATTTTTCGTGTAGCATAATATAGTCAATGGAAACAGGAATAAGACAAAAGAGCCTCAAAAAAAGAGTCTGGGACAAAAAGATTTTGATTTTAGGAATTTTTTATTATAA